>JBDSZO010000230.1:0-3754 GCA_039925105.1 Terrimesophilobacter sp.
ACGATCTCGTGCACGCGGTACGGTCGGTCGCGCGCGGCGAAACGCTTCTGGCATCCGCGGCCACTCGACGATTGCTTGAGCGCTTCTCGAAGTCGCCCCTCGACGGTGCGCTGCCCGCCGAACTTGCCGAGCTTCCTGAACGCGAGCTTGACGTGGCCCGCCTGGTCGCCCGGGGTCTCTCCAACGCCGACATCGGGCGGGAACTTTTCCTCAGTGAGGCAACCGTAAAGACGTACGTGTCCAGGCTGCTCGGTCGATTCGGGCTGCGCGACCGCGTACAGATCGCTGTGCTCGCCTACGAGTCCGGACTGGTGCGGCCCGGCGACCCATCCTGACCCTCCCCGGATGGCCGATCGTTCGGCTCCCGCCACATCACCTCCTGAATGAAGACTCCCTCACGCGACTGCAGCGCATCCTGCTGCTGCGTGAGCCTGGACTCGGGCTGCCCGCGATCGGCATGGCGAGCTACATGGTATTGCTGACGGTCGCACTGCTGTTCGCAGCCAACGTCGCCGACGGCCCGGGGAGGATCCTGCTCGGCGCACTCCCCATTCCTGCGCTGCTCTTCGTCGCGTGGGCGGCCGTTCAGTTCAGTCGGGAAGCCGATGAGCTTGCCAGACGTCAACTCACCGAATCGCTGGCCATCGGATTCTGGGTCGGGTCCGCCCTGGTTGCCAGTTACGGCCTGCTGGACAGTTTCGGCGCACCCGCGCTGTCCTGGTTGTGGGCGTTCGGCACCTACATGATGTGCTGGGCGTTCGGGTCCTTCGTTGTCAATCGTCGGTACCGCTGATGCAGAATCGCGTGCGCGTGCTGCGTGCTGAGCACAACCTGACGCAAGCCGAGCTGGCGGCGACGCTGAATGTGACGCGACAGACGGTCATCGCCATTGAGAGCGGCAAATACGATCCGAGCCTGCCCCTCGCCTTTGCCATTGCCCGCACCTTCGGCCAGACGATTGAAGAGATCTTCCACCCCGAGAGCTGAAACCCCGCGTTGAGGCGAATCGGATGACTGTGACACGATTGCCACGTGCGCCACGTCATTTTCGCCCTCATCGCGGCGATCCTGTTCGGCACGACAGGAACCGCGCAGGCGCTCGGGCCGGACAGCGCGTCGTCGCTCTCGGTGGGCTCGGCCCGCATCGTCATCGGGGGTGCTGCGCTCGCTCTTGTGGCCTGGCTGATGTCGCGGCGCAAACGCAGGACGCTGCGTGATCCGCACCCCGGACATCCGATCACCGACATGCTCACCCTGCACATCCCAAACCTGACCGATCCGGAACCACAGACGAAAGTTCCCCGCTCAAGCCAAGGACGCACCCGGCTCGTCATCGCGATTGGCGCGGCCGCGATCATCGCCTATCAGCCCACCTTCTTTCTCGGAATGAGCATCAATGGGGTCGCGGTCGGTGCCGTCGTGGCGATCGGATCCGGCCCCATCTTCACGGGAATGCTCGAGTGGATGATGTCCCGCCGCTTTCCCGGCTACGCATGGCTCGTGGCAACCCTGGTCGCCGTCGTCGGCATCGCGTTGCTCGCCGGCGTCGGGGAGGCCGGGGTCGAGAACCCCACCGGGCTGTTGCTCTCTCTCGGCGCGGGCGCCTGCTACGCGTTCTACGCCCTGTCGGCGAAGCAGCTCCTCATCGAAGGGTGGACTCCGATCGGTTCGGTGGCCGTCATCTTCGGATGGTCAGCGGTCGGCGCACTGCCCATCCTGCTGCTGTCGGGCCCCGCCTGGCTTGCAACCATTGACGGCGCGGTTCTGGGGTTGTGGCTGGGAGTTGCGACGATCACCATCGCCTGCCTGTTCCTCGCCTACGGGCTGAAAGCCCTCAGCGCGTCGACGGTGGCCACACTTGGCCTTGGCGAACCGTTGACGGCAACGTTGCTCGGGGTTCTGGTTCTTCACGAAACGTTGAGCGGCTCGGCCATCGTCGGCCTCATCCTGGTGGTCTCCGGTCTCGTACTCATAGGCTCCCTGCGGGCACGGCGGACCGTTCGCGCCTAACCCATCCGGCAAGCCTGCGCAGTGACGAGGACTGGATGGTCACGGACTCGACAACCGCGATCGACGAAACTGCTCCGATTTTGTAGCTCGCACACTGCCGTTTTCACACCGTGATGTCGCGAGCGTAGCGTGGTGAACAGCATCCGGGTTGACCAACGCCCAGGCTGCAGAAAGGCAGGCCACCATGGTCACCACGTCGCCACGCGCCAAGAAGACCACCCTTCAACAAGCCGGCGCAAAGAACACCGGCACCAAGCTCTCCGCTGAAGTCGACAAGCACATTGACACTGCTGGCGCAGCGCTGAGCACCCCGGCCTCCGTCAACGTGACGGAACTGCGGGACCAACTTTTTGGCACCTGGCGGGATGTGCGCAAGCGCGCACGCGAGTTCACTAAAAATCCGGCACTGCACCACATCGACGGGCTGACCCTCGCTGAGCAACGCCAACGGGTGCTGGAACAGTTGCATCTCCTCGTCGAGCACGGCGACGTGCAACTCGCGTTTCCGAAAGCTGTTGGCGGACTTGAGGATAACGGGGCCAACATCGCCGCATTCACCGAACTGGTCACAGCCGACCCGTCCCTGCAGATCAAGGCGGGCGTGCAGTGGGGACTGTTTGGTTCGGCGATCGTGCAGCTCGGCACTGAGCGTCACCTCCAATTTCTTCCCGGACTCATGGACATGAGCGTGCCGGGGGCGTTCGCGATGACCGAGATTGGTCACGGATCGGATGTCGCGAGCATCGCCACCACCGCCACCTACGACGAAAAGTCCCATGAGTTTGTGATCAATACGCCGTTCCGCGCCGGGTGGAAAGAGTACCTCGGAAACGCAGGGGTGCACGGTAAAGCGGCTGTGGTGTTCGCACAGCTGATCACCAAGGGTGTCAGTCACGGCGTGCACGCCTTTTACACGCCGATCCGGGATGACAACGGCTTCCTGCCCGGCATTGGCGGCGAGGATGACGGCCTGAAGGGCGGTCTCAACGGCATCGATAACGGCACACTGCATTTCACGAACGTGCGCGTTCCGCGGGAGAATCTGCTCAACAAGTACGGTGATGTTGCCGAGGACGGCAGCTACACGTCACCCATCGACAGCCCGGGGCGCCGCTTCTTCACCATGCTCAGCACGCTCGTGCAGGGGCGGGTGTCCCTTGATGGTGCTGCGACCGCGGCATCCGCCATGGGGCTCGCGATTGCGATCACCTACGGCAACCAGCGCCGCCAGTTCACGGCGGGCGGCGACGAGGAGCAGGTGCTGCTCGACTACCAGCGCCACCAGCGGCGGCTGATCACCCGACTGGCCACCACCTATGCGCAGACGTTCGCGCACGACGAGTTTCTGGTCAAGTTCGACGCCGTGTTCAGCGGCAAGGCGGACACCGATGAGGACCGGCAGGACCTTGAAACGCTCGCCGCAGCACTGAAGCCGCTCTCAACCTGGCACGCCCTGGACACCCTGCAGGAAGCGCGAGAAGCCTGTGGCGGCGCCGGATTCATGGCTGATAACCGCCTTGTGGGGTTACGGGCCGATTTGGACGTGTACGTAACGTTCGAGGGCGACAACAACGTGCTGTTGCAGTTGGTTGCTAAGCGGCTGCTCGCCGATTTCAGCAGCAAGTTCGCCAACGCGGATGCCGGCGCGCTCGCCGCCTATGTGGTTGGCCAGGCCGCGGATCGGGCCTACCACGGCACCGGGCTTCGAACGGTCGCCCAAACGATCAAAGACTTCGGTTCGACG
>JBDSZO010000231.1:0-4274 GCA_039925105.1 Terrimesophilobacter sp.
CAAGTTCGGCGAGGCGGTCATCCAATTTCGACATCAGGCATCCTTCTTTTCGCGCTTAAGGTAGGCGACAAGCCCGCCCTCCGGACCGGTAACAATTTGGACAAGTTCCCAGCCTTCATCACCCCAGTTGTTGAGGATCGCGGTGGTGTTGTGCACGATCAGGGGCGTTGTCAGGTATTCCCAGCGCTTCATCACGGCTTCCATTCAGGTTTTACGGGATGGTCCTCAGTTACTCTGTATCCTATGCCTCGCCAAAATCGCACTTTTACTGGCGCGCTCGCAGCCGTTGTGGGCCTCGTCGGGTTCAGCGCGCTTGCCGGCGTTCTGGTCGCCGCTCTTGTCGCGCCCACCCTCGCAGTGGCGAGCACAACCGCAAGCTCGTCGATCGGAATCTTCGAGTCGCTCCCCGGATACATGGAGATCGGGCAGCAATCACAGAAGAACGTGTTGTGGGGTAAACGCGGAGGCACCTACGTTCCGTTTGCTGAAATCTTTAAGCAGAACCGTGAAGAGGTCAGCTGGGAGCAAGTCTCCCCCAACATCAAGAACGCCCTCGTCTCCGGTGAAGACCGGCGTTTCTACGAACACGGCGGTGTTGACCTGCAGTCGATCGCCCGTGCCGCCGTCGGATACGTGTCAACCAGTTCCATCCAGAGCGGTGCATCGACGCTGTCGATGCAGTTGGTGAAGAACCTGTTCATCATGCAGGCGCTTCAGGAACCAGATGAGAAGAAGCAAAAGGCGCTCATCGCCCAGGCGCAGGCGCAAACCCTTGAACGCAAACTCAAGGAAGCCAAACTCGCCATCGGGCTGGAGAAGCGGTACACAAAGAATGAAGTCCTGCTCGCCTATCTGAACATCACCGGCTACGGCGGAACGACTTACGGGATCGAGGCGGCAGCCGAACAGTACCTCAGCAAGAGCGCGGCGGATGTCACCCCTGCAGAAGCCGCAAGCCTCATCGCGATCGTCCAGGACCCCAACAAACTCAACCTGGGGAATCCGGAGCATTATCCAGCCAACAAAGTCCGCCGGGACTCCATCCTGAAAGACATGGTCGACCTGGGCAAGATCACGCAAGCTCAATACACGGAAGCAATCGCAACAAAACTCGAGGACTACGTCAAGGTCACCGACCCGTCCAACGGCTGCACCTACGCGAAGGACGCAAAAAACTTCTGCGACTACATTCGGAAGAGCGTCAAAGATCTTCCCATGCTCGGCGACACGCCAAACGAACGCCAGGCTAACTGGGAACACGGCGGATACAACGTTTACACCACAATCGACCTTGACGAGCAGGACAACGCCCAGAAACAACTCGCGACCTACACACCACCGACCGAGAACCGCTTCAAGCTGGGTGGAGCAGTGTCGTCCGTTCAGGTAGGAACCGGCCGCATTGTGGTGATGGCTCAGAACAAATTGTTCGACGACACTGGAACCGGAAATCCGGTCACCACGACAGCCGTGAACTTCAACACCGACAGGGCTTACGGCGGATCCTCCGGCTTCCCTGCCGCATCGACCTACAAGCTGTTCACACTCGTTGACTGGTTGAAGAACGGCCACGGTGTGAAAGAAGTGGTCAATGCGACCCCTCAATACTGGAAGTACTTCAAGGCGTCGTGCGCGAGTGGCGGCGGGTACTTCTTCAACCCGCCATACCGGTCTGCCAACGACGACGGTGAAGGTGGCCCCTGGTCAGTCGTTCGAGGCACAGCGCGCTCCGTAAATGGTGTCTTCCTTTCGATGGCCAACCAGATGGACCTCTGCGAGATTCGTGACGTCGCAGAATCCATGGGCGCACATCGTGCGGATGGCGCACCACTGAAAACAGTTCCGTCATCGGTCCTCGGAATTAACGAGGTCGCGCCGCTCACCATGGCCTCCGCCATTGCGACAGTCGGTGGTGGCGGCGTGTATTGCACGCCCATTGCGGTCGACAAGATTGTCGACGGCACCGGGAAAGACCTTGGCGGTCAGGATGCCAACTGCCATCAGGCGATCTCCCCCGATATTGCAGCGGGTGCCGCGTACGCGTTGAAGGCGGTCATGGACCCTGGTGGAACCGGTATCGCATCGAACCCACGGGATGGGGTGCCGCTGATCGGTAAGTCAGGAACCAATGACACCGCAACGCACACCTGGGTTATCAGCTCCAGTACGAAGATTGCCATGGCCGTGTGGGTCGGCAATATTGTCGGCGAACAATCATTGAGGCGCATCGTCGTCAACGGCGTGTACGGCTCGGTCATCCGACACAGGATCGGTCTGGGCGTGCTCACCGCACTGACCAAGGAATTCGGCGGCAGCACATTCCCCACACCGCCCTCAAACTTGCTCAGCGGCACCACCATTGCCATCCCGAATCTGACCGGCCAAAGCCCGGAAGAGGCGAAGGCTTTGCTGGAGAGCCTCGGATTCAACTATGCGGATGGCGGTCCCACGCCATCCGACGGTGCGGCCGGGACTGTCGCGTATAGCAACCCGGGTGCAGGAACGAAGGTCTCGAAAGGCTACCGGGTCACGGTGTACACCAGTGATGGCAGCCTCAACGTCGTGATGCCCAGCGACCTGATCGGCAAGTCCCAAAAAGACGCACAGGATGAACTCGTTGGTGTGGGATTCAACCCAGACAAGATCAGCGTCCAGTGGGTCGCAGTTGCCGACCCCGCCGACCCGACCTGCCAAGTGACCGCCACTAACCCTGCCGGAGGAACCGCGACGTCGAAGGACGCGTCAGTGACACTCACCATTTCGTCACTTGTCGACGGTTCCGGACCGCCCGGCTGTCACAAGTGAGTGCAGCTGCCGGCCGTCGCGCTGTCGGAACGGTCATTGCAACCCTTGGCGCGGCGGCAGTTGGTGCTTTCGCGTGGGGCGCTCTGGTGGAGAGAAATCGTTTCACTGTGCGCCGCGAAACCGTGCCGGTGCTGGATCCGGGCGCCCGGCCGCTCACCGTCTTGCACCTCAGTGATGTGCACATGGCGCCGTGGCAAGTGGCAAAGCAGGACTGGATTCGTACCCTCGTCGACTACGAACCCGATCTCGTGGTGGTCACCGGGGATAGCCTCGGCCATGAGCGCGGTATCGAAGGTATCGAGCGAGCGTTCGAGGTGTTCCGGGATGTGCCGGGTGTTTTCGTTCACGGATCGAACGACTATTTCGGGCCGGTGCTGAAGAACCCGTTCGCCTATTTCGGTAACCAGATAGAGCGTGCAGCTGACCCGGCACAACTGGACACGGCTCGCCTTGAAGACTTCTTCGCCTCACTGGGTTGGCTGGATTTGAACAACACGGCACGGGCGATGTCGATCAACGGGTCGCGCCTCGAGTTTGTAGGCGTCAACGATGCTCACCGCGAATGGGACAGGCTCGACCTTGTTCCCGGGGCAATGGACGAGATGCGGGAGAACGTTGGGTGGCAGGATGACCGCAGCGGGCCAGAGCCGGTCACCATCGGCCTCACCCACGCCCCATATCAGCGCGTCCTAAACTCGTTCGTAAACTGGGGTGCCGACATCATTTTTGCGGGGCACACCCATGGCGGCCAGGTTCAGATGCCAGGCATTGGTGCGCTGGTGACGAACTGCGATCTTCCCCGCGACAAAGCGAGCGGCCTGCATTTGTGGCGGCATTCGCGCAGTGCCGCCTACCTGGAGGTCTCTGCCGGCATCGGCACCTCCATTTATGCGCCGGTGCGGTTTGCGAATCCGCCGGAAGCGGTAGTGGTGACTCTCACCGCCGACGATTTCAGCTATTCTTGATAGGTTCCGGTTGGCTTTAAGGCTTGTTGGGATGCAGTATCGGGGTGTGGCGCAGTTTGGTAGCGCGCTTCGTTCGGGACGAAGAGGTCGCAGGTTCAAATCCTGTTACCCCGACCAAAAAACTCAAAGAGGGCCGCCGAAAGGTGGCTCTTTTTGCATTTGACCTTTTGCCGCCAGTGTTCCGGTTTGTCAGCTTTGTGCCGCGGCGTCCGGGAACAATCGTGACAAACCGGAACGACGGCTCAACGGCTGAGGGATTTACGCGCGCTCCTCGGCGATACTGTTTCCGCCGTCCACGACGATGACCTGGCCCGTGATGTACGAGGCTCCGGGTGATGCCAACCAGGCAATCGCCGACGCAACTTCGTCGGCGGTCCCGCTGCGCCCGACTGGAACGCTTCGACCCTGCGAGGCTTCACCCTCGGTCTGGGACCCCGTTGCGATCCAACCTGGGGCAACAGCGTTCACCGTGATCCCGGCATCCGCTTCGTCGACGGCGAGCGC
>JBDSZO010000232.1:0-5892 GCA_039925105.1 Terrimesophilobacter sp.
CGCAGCTTCTCCGGCTTCTCCACCCTCGTGCTCGACCCGGCGATCGGCACCGCCTTCGACGACGACATCGCCCGGGTGCTCGATCGCGACTTCGCCGGAGAGCTCAAACCCAGTGACCGGCGCTTCCTCCGGCGGTTCATCACCACCCTGAAAGACCACAGCGGTGAGATTCACGAGGTGATCACCGCCTTCGCTCGTGGCCTTCGCCGCTACGTACAATCACAGGACTACCAGCGCGACAGAAAATTGCGTGAACTCTTGCGCGAAGCACAAGCCGCAGGAGTTCAGGCGTCCCGGAACATCAAGCCATACTCCCAAACCGGGCTGCAGCTCGAACTGTCTGCCGTTGTGCTCAGCAGCGTCGGTGCCATCCGACTCTACGACCCGGGAGAATTGACCGCGCGCGCACCCATCGTTCGACACGAACCCGAAACGGTCGACCTGGAGATGCTCCGCGAACTGGCTCGCGCCACCGAAATAGACTTTGCCGAGCTCACCGACGCCGTCAACGAGTTGCTCGCCCATGTTGAGCACTGCACAGTCGGCGAGGTGCTCGAACGTCATCCGGCAACCCAAGGGGTGGCAAGTGTCGTCGGCCTGCTTGCCCTCGCCGCCAACCAGGGAACCCTAGCGGAGGGTGTTGAGACGGTGCGCTGGCGTGGGGTTGACGACCAAGCACGCGCCGCCACCATCCAAACCCACCGCTTCACCGGGAGACTGCAATGAGTGAAGAGCCCGACGTCGAGGCATCCGCCAAACCCCTCTGGAACGGTGACACCGGCACGCTCGCAGAACAATCTCGGCGCGCGGTGCTCGAACTGATCAAAGGGCCGTACCTCTCTGGTGCGAGGTCAGCCACGCTCTGGTCGGCTCTGCTGGCCGACGAGACGGCGATCCGGTCGCGGCTGCACGAACTCTTTCTCGACCTCGTGATCGACCGGTTCGGCGAGTTCGCATTCGTGCGCAACGTCACCACGGAAGAGATTGCCGTGCCAAGCGCTGTGCGCACCGCGCCACTCACCTTTCTCGATACCGCCATGCTGTTGGTGCTCCGGCAGATGCTGCTGAGCGGCGACGACGACAGGCGAGTGATCGTCGGGCAGGAGGAGGTGTACGAGCAGTTGAGTGTCTACCGCACGGCCGAGCGCGACGAGCAGGATTTCGATCGCCGGCTGAACTCCTCGTGGAACAACATGAAGAACAAGTTACGTGTCATCCATCAGGCCGGTGCGGAGGACCGCGCGGAGATCTCACCCGTACTGCGGCTGATCGTTGACGCCGAGCAGGTGAGTGCCATCAGTGCCGAATACCGGCGGATTGCCGACGGCGTTGGGGTGGCTGAAAACACCGAAGACAGTGCAGATGAGGTCCCCAATGACGAGGAGTTGACCCCATGACACTGCTGGAGATGCCCGCAGACTCCGAACCTCGTGAGCAGATAACGGCTGCCCGCAACCTGTACCCTGGACAGTGGCGCCTCGCCCACATCGAGGTGCTCAACTGGGGCACCTTCGACGGGCTTTACGAGCTCGACATTGCGCGCCAAGGCCACCTGTTCACCGGCGCATCCGGTTCCGGCAAGACATCACTACTCGACGCAATTGCCACGGTTCTCACCCCTGACCACTGGTTGCGGTTCAACGCGGCGGCACAGGAATCGCAAACCCGAAACGACGACCGCAGCCTCGTCAGCTATGTGCGCGGGGCGTGGAGCAAAGAAGCTGACGAACAGCTCGATCGGGCGGTGAGCACCCATCTGCGCAAAGGTGCAACCTGGAGCGGTATTCTGCTGCGCTACGACAACGGGCGCGATGCCCCCGTCACGCTGGTTCGGCTGTTCCATCTGCGCGGCTCGAGCGTCGATAAGAACGACCTGAAAGATGCCTGCTTCATCGACCATGGTGAGGTGACGTTGCTGGACTTCACCGAACTGATCGCTGCTGGCATTGAAGCCCGCCGTATCAAGAGCGCCTGGCCGGACGCCGTCGTCACCACAAACTGGTCGCACGGTCAGTTCTATGCAAAGTTTCAGCGCCTGCTCGGAATCGGCAGCCAGAACGCGTTGCACCTGCTGCACAAGACCCAGTCGGCCAAGAATCTGGGAAGCCTTGACCAACTGTTCCGCTCGTTCATGCTCGACGAGCCGGCCACCTTCGCGCGAGCCAAGAACGCCGTCGAACAGTTTGGCGAACTGCGAGAAGCCCACCATCACATCGTTGAGCTGCGTCACCAATCGGAGCACCTTCAAGCGCTGGAGGCGTCGATTTTAGACTACGAGCAGGCGTCGTCGGATGCCGCTGAGGCCGAACGGCTCGGCAGTCTCATCGACCCGTTCCAGGACCGGCTCATGCTACGGCTGGCCGGTGAGGAACGTGGGACGCTGCGGGCTGAGCAGGCACAAGCGCAAGAGTCAGCCCGACGCGCCGAGGCTGCCCGCGACGACGCTGCCGAACGTCTGCGTGCCGCGGAACGTCAAGCGTTGCAGCTGGGTGGATCAGATGCCGCCCAATTACAGGCCCGACTTGCGGATGCGACATTAGCAGCCACGGCAACACTCAGCCGGTGGCAGCGATTCGGCGAAGAACTCGGCAGTGTCGGTATCGTCACGCCGCCGAGCACAGGAGCAGAATTCGGTGAGTTGCAGGAATCATCGCGCCGGGAGCTCGACCAGCCGACGCCAGCACTAGCCCACGACACCGACGACAATCAGCAATACTTTTTTGCGCGTGACGAACTGAAAAAGATCGATCGTGAGCTTGACGAGCTACGTACCCGAAAAAGTAACCTGCCCGTGCCGCTGCTGCTCGCCCGCAAACAGCTCGCCGACGAGCTCGGATTAGGTGAAGCCGCACTGCCGTTCGCCGGCGAGCTGATCGAAGTGCTGCCCGAATATGCCGAATGGGCGGGCGCGATCGAACGCGTGCTGTACCCGCTGGCGAGCGCCCTACTTGTGCGGGACGAACACCTCGCCGAGGTGCGGCGAAATGTGGAACAGCGCACCCTCGGTGCCCGGCTCGTGTTCGAGGCGGTTCCCGCGATCGTCGGCCCGCCCAAGGCCGCAAAGTCGGAACGGTCAATGCTGCACCGCATCCGGGTGAGCACCGGTGCGTTCGGTGACTGGTTGCAGACCAGGGTCGCCGCCGAGTTCGACTATGCCTGTGTCGACCATCCCGATGACCTCGACCAAGTCGAGCATGGCGTGACCATCGGCGGACAGGTGAAGAAGTCGTCCCGACGCTATGAAAAAAACGATCGCTACGCCGTCGGTGACCGCAGGCAGTGGATCCTGGGCGCCGACAACGAAGCGAAAGTAGAGTTGCTGCTTGATCGCAGGCGGGACGCCAGTCGGCGACACGAGGAATTCCGAACGCGACTGGACAGGGCCGCCGCCGAACGCGACGCCGCGCTGAAGCGGCGCACCGTGCTGTCGAGCATCGTGCGCCACGACTGGGCCGAGCTCGATCGGGTTGCCGCTGACGAGCTGGTGCGTACACGGCAACAGCAACTGGACGAGTTGACGACCGGCAACACCGAGTTGCAGGATGCGATCGTGGCCGAAGCCGAGGCCGGCAAACGGATGCGCGACACCGAGGCAATCGCCCGCGACGCGATGCTACATTTCGGCCGGCTGGAGGATCGTCTCACCGAAGTCGATACCCTCATCGCAACGCTCACTGCTCGGGTGATCGAAGGTGCGATCACGGATGTCGACACCGCCGCGCTCGAAAAACGTTACCGTTCAGTGCAGCGCAGAATAGACCGACAGAGCGTCGAAGGGGTCGGACGCAAGGTTGCCGACGGCCTGCACCGCGAATCACTTGCCGCACAGACGGCGCTGCGTGCCGCCGAATCAACGTTCGCCAAAGGAGCAATCCGATTCCGCGCACAGTGGCCCGCAGCATCCGCGGATCTCACCGAATCGATCGAAGACCGCGCCGGCTACCAGGCTCTACTCGCCGATATTCAGGCGCGCGGCCTCCCAGAACACGAGGGCAACTTCCTGCGGCTACTGCGGGAGAAATCGCGGGACCTGATCGGGCATCTGCTCTCCGACATCCGCGATGCGCCGAAGCAGGTCGCCGACCGGATCGACCCCGTGAATGCGTCGCTGGGGCGGTCGCGGTTCGACGTCGAACGCTACCTGCGCATCGAGGTGAAAACACGCCGGGCGCCCGAAGTGATCGAGTTCATGGGCGACCTGAAGACGGTGGTCGACGGTGCCTGGAACGACGAAGACCTCGCGGCAGCAGAGACCCGGTTCGCCGTGCTGAACCGCGTGATGACCCGACTTGGCTCCAGCGACAACGCGGATCTCGCGTGGCAGCGGCGTTGCCTGGACACCCGGGAGCACGTTAGCTTCATGGCGCACGAAGTCGATCTGTCCGGACGGGTGGTCAACGTGCACGACTCCAGCGCCGGACTCTCTGGTGGCCAGCGGCAAAAGCTCGTCATCTTCTGCCTCGCCGCAGCCCTGCGCTACCAGCTCGCCGCCGACGAAGACGAGGTGCCGTCTTACGCCACGATCATCCTCGACGAGGCGTTCGATAAAGCCGACAGCCGGTACACCCGAATGGCGATGGACGTGTTCGTCGAATTCGGTTTTCATATGATTCTGGCGACGCCGGAGAAGCTGCTTCAGACAATCGAACCGTACGTCGGGGCGGTCACCTCGATCACGAACCCGACACGGCGCCAGTCGCTGATCGCGAGTCTCATGTTCCGGCCGGATGACCCCACCCCGGTGAGTGAATGATGGCAGCAACCTGATGGCTTCGCGCAGCATGATGACGGTGGGTGATGCGCGGCAGCGTGCCCGCAAGGTGGTGGAGCGGGACCAACGGCAGTGGGCGGCACTCGGGGGAGACGGCGCCCGGCTCGAGATCGTGCTGCATCCGCCGACGGAGCGGGGAGCCCAAGCGGATGTCGAGCGTGCGATTGCCTGGACTCGCTCCTGGCGGGAGCTGGCCTCGATCGAACCACTTCTCGAGGTCACCTGGGTCGAGAGGCATTGGCCGAGTGCCGGGCGGCAATCGGTGCCGGAACGGTGCGTGTTGCGCGGGGCTGACGCCATCGCAAGTTTTGCCGGGAAAAGTGTTGCCCGCGAGTGGCGCACGCTGCGGGATCGGGCCGAGCGACTGCGAAGCGTGTTCGCTCCAGAGTTTCATTCGGAGCCCGGTGTTGCTCCTGTTTCTGTTCCTGCTTCTGATTTCGATTCGACGCTCGCTGAGCCCGCGGCAACCGTCGACCCGTTGGCGGCCGCGATCCGCACCCATGGGCGAATACTGCAGCTGCTTCCGGAGGCGGATTTTGAGACGCTCATCAACGTGGTTGCCTGGTTGGCCGAGCACCCTGCCTCTGGATGGCGGATTAGGCAGCTGCCGATCCGCGGGATCGACACCAAGTGGCTGGAACGCCACCGGTCGATCGTGGAGGGGCTGCACACGGCAGTCACCGGGCGAGACTCACTCGGGCTGCTCGCACCACCATCGCAAGTGCGGGTGCGCTTTCTCGACCCGACTCTTCGACCGGGCGGTATTTGTGACGTGATCGCGCCGGTCGAGGAACTGGCGGCGTTGAACGTCGCACCGAGCACGATATTCGTGTTCGAGAACCTCGAAACTGTTCTCGCGATGCCTGACCTGCCCGGCGCCGTGGTTGTGCACGGCAGCGGGTATGCCGCCCAACGACTGAGTGCCATCCCCTGGATAAGGGGCGGCAAAATCGTCTACTGGGGGGATCTCGACTCTGACGGATTCGCCATCCTGCACGCCCTGCGATCGGGCTGCACGAGTGTGACGAGCGTGCTCATGGATGAGGAGGCGTTACTCGCGTATCGGGACCTCTGGGTGCCGGAGCCCAAGCCCGCGGTGGGGGTCTACGCGACGCTGTCAG
>JBDSZO010000233.1:0-9862 GCA_039925105.1 Terrimesophilobacter sp.
GCGTAGGCGGGCACTCCAAGACCCGCACCGACGGCGATCGCCAAAACGGTTGCTGCTGCAGCAACGAAAGTGCGAGCGCTGCGCACCGCCCGCAGATGGCGAAGATTTCTGACGGATATGCCATTCAGTGCGGGCAGTGCGGGCAACACGGACAGTGCGGCGTCGCCGTGAGTCGGCGCGGACTGCATGGACGGCATGGATGACACTGTGGGCACGAGTGGGACGAACTTTCGGATCACTGCGACCCTGGCCGAAACTCTCGGGATGGGCGCACATGGGCGAATACGCGACTATGCGATGGACAGCCATGGGATGGGCTGCGATGGATGATGCCCCACCATCGGAGCGAAGGAATACCGGCACCAGACCTGAGCGGAACAACCACACTCACGAAACGCACTCTGCAGTTCCCGAAGTTGTCAAGTGTGGACAACAAAGTTCCGTGTTTCCTGTGTGTGGGGTGACAATGTGCTGTTCCGTTTGTGGAGCGCCGCACTCACACCAGGTCCCGACCGGTCGTAGTCTGACGCTGTGCAACCTGTCGAAACCGCTCTCGCGCTGACCGGACTGCTCGCTCTCACTACCGTTCTGTTGCTGGTGCGGCGCGTACCCCAGCCGCTCATGCCAGCCTGGGCAATCGTGCGGGCAGCACTACAACTGGCAATTCTGAGCCTCATCCTCACCGGCATCATCAGCGATCTTCGATGGGTTGCGGTCGCACTCGTCGTGATGTTTTCCGCGGCGGTCTGGACTGTCAATCGTCGGATCGGCCATTCGCTACACGATATTGGCGTGATCACCGGCGCACTCGCTGCTGGAGCCGTAGTTCCCCTCATTGTGGTGTTCGCCGCGCACGCGGTCGAATTTTCCGGCCGCTACCTGCTCGCGGTGGGCGGAATCGTGATCGGGGGCGTCATGAGCATTGCAACGCTGGCCGGCAGACATTTCAACGAGAACCTCGTGAGCCGCGCAGATGAAGTCGAAGCCTGGTTATCTCTTGGTGCGACCCCTCGGCAGGCGGTCAGGGAGCTGGCCACACACGCCATCCACCACTCGCTCATCCCAACAACCGACCAGACCCGCACGACCGGGCTGGTTGCCCTCCCTGGCGCTTTCGTTGGAGCAATATTCGGTGGCGCATCGGTGCTCGAGGCTGGTGTGTTTCAGCTCGTCGTTCTTGTCAGCATCCTCACAGCCGGTGTCATCACTGCACTGTTGCTCACCAATGGGCTGAGTGCGGTAACGCGTACAGGATTTGCTGTCCAAACGTTGAGGCATTCTTGAGCCAGGTGACATACCGTGGCCGCAATGAAAGCAAACAAGCAACTCTCGGAAAGTCTGCAAGCCGTCCTCGTCGACCTGATTGAACTCGGCATTCAAGGAAAGCAAGCACACTGGAATGTCGTTGGGGCCAACTTCCGCGACATGCACCTGCAGCTCGATGAGATCATTGCGGTCGCGCGTGCACTTTCAGATCAGGTCGCAGAGCGGATGCGCGCGTTGCAAGCTCTCCCCGACGGCCGATCTGAAACGGTGACGGCAACAACCTCGCTGCCGAGGTTCCCCGCGGACCAGGTCGACACGAAGAAAGTCGTCGAACTGGTGACCGAGAGGTTGCACGCGACAGCGGATACAACACGTCGGGTGCACGACGTCGTTGACGAGGCGGACCCCACGACCGCGGACATCCTTCACGTCGTCATCGAAAAGTTGGAACAGTACGCGTGGATGGTGAGTGCAGAACTGCAAACGCCGCGCAAGCGTTCGTCTTAGCGCACCGACGCGGATGGCCCGGCTCTACCCCACCGGGCGTACAAGCAAAGCAACTGTTGCGTAGTCGGTGGACTGCTGGCCGACCTCAGTGAACCCAAGACGAAGATGGAAAGCCATCGACTCCGGGTTTGGCGGATCAACATTGACCTCGCAGGTGACCTCGGCACGCCCCTGCTCAGCGGCCAGCCACACAAACTTTTCGTAAAGTATGCGGCCGACGCCTGCCCCACGTGCCTCACCGGCAACCACTATTCGGTCGACGTACAGGTGGTTTGTTCCACGCTGTTCGAAGTAGGCAAAGTTCGGGCTGGCATAGTCGGATCCGGTCGAGAATCCGAGCACAAAACCCACCAGGGTCGAACCTTCGACCGCAGCCAGATGCACATTGCTCGCCGACAATACGGCAGCCAGGGTGCTCTCAGTCATTTCAGGCACCGCGGGCACAGCCGCATTGTTCAGCGCGGTGATCCGCGGGAGGTCATCAACGGTGAGCTCGCGAAGGTCCATCACTCCAGTATTGCGGAGCCGCCAGGTCTACTCGTCGACGGTGTCAATAAGCGAGTACGGCATCGCCCGTGTCACGAGTAGCAGTTCGATACCGCCAACGTGCAGCAACGGAACGAGTTGTTCGTCACCGCGCTCGATCACTTCGCGAGCACGGCGAAGAAATATTCGCGCCATGTCCGGTGTGCAACTGAATTGTCGACCGCCGTACTGGATAACTTCTCTTGCAGCAGTCCTGCGCGTGCGAACAATGCGGTTCGACTCGTTCTCTACGGGCCGGATCGTCATCTCACTCATCTCCCTAGCGGTGCGCTGTGCCGGGTACTTCCGACACTAGGCACAATCGACGCCAAATGGTCGATTTCTCATCACTTTCACGGCGACCTCTACGGTTCACCACAGCATGCACGGCGACTCGGGTGGCAGGACGCCGGCAAGCATCAGGTAGCGAGCGCGGACCGGACCATCGGGATGACTTCGCGGCCGTAGAGTCCGATCGACTGCATCAGCAATTCGTGCGGCATGGGGCCGCTGGAGTATTTGAGATCGAAGCGGTCAAGTTTCAGCCCGCGCACGGTCGCGACGATTTTCGCAGCCACCGTCTCCGGCGAACCGACATAGAGCGAGCCACCGGCAACTTCGCGCTCATAGTCGGCACGGGTCATCGGCCCCCAACCCCTTTCGGCGCCGATCCGGTCCCGGTTTACCTTGAAATACGGGTAGAGCTCGTCCATCGCCTGTTCATCCGACGCAGCGATGTGGCCGGGCGAGTGGGCGCCGACCGGCAGCGGATCGCCGCCAAACTCGGCAAGGGATCTCGCGTACAAGTCAACGTAGGGCGCGAACCGAAGCGCGTCTCCCCCAATAATCGCGAGCAACAGTGGCATGCCGTAGTGCGCCGCGCGCACCACCGATTGTGGGCTGCCCCCAACGCCGACCCAGGTTTTGAGAGTGCCATTTTCGATCGGCGGATACATGGTGCGATTGGTGAGCCCTGAGCGCAACTGGCCTGTCCAGGTGACCGGATCACCCGTGAGAATTTTCGCGAACAGATCGATCTTCTCTTCGAACAACCGCTCATAGTCCGAAAGGTCAAGCCCGAACAGCGGAAATGACTCAGTGAAAGAGCCTCGACCGATGATGACCTCGGCACGACCTCCGGAGATCGCATCCACTGTCGAAAAACGTTCAAAGACGCGCACCGGATCGTCAGAGCTCAGCACTGTCACGGCCGACCCGAGTCGAATGCGTTGTGTACGGCTGGCGATCGCCGCCAATACGATCTCGGGCGCGGAAACCGCGTAGTCGTCCCTGTGATGCTCCCCGACGCCGAAGAAGTCGACCCCGACCTCGTCGGCCAGCACCGCCTGATCAATGATGTTGCGGATGGATTGGGCGTGAGACAGAGTGCCGCCATCAGCATCGGCCATCACATCACCGAACGTGTCGAGGCCAAGTTCCAGTTGCATTGTCGCCTTCCGTCGCATCAATCTCTGCGTGCAACAGGAGCAAGGGCGCATCCATTCCTTGAGTTGAATCTCGAACCGTAGACTAACGAGGTGAAAGCGACAGTGATTTACGGTGAACGCGATATTCGAGTTGACGAGGTTGCCGAGCCGGCGCTGGTTCGCGACACCGATGCGATAGTACGAGTCACTGCGGCGTGCGTGTGTGGTTCAGACCTGTGGCCGTACCGCGGAATCTCTCCCACCAGCTCGCCGCACCGGATCGGCCACGAGTTCGTCGGGATCGTCGAACAGGTGGGCGCAGCCGTGACGACGGTCTCTATCGGTGACTTCGTGATCGCACCCTTCTACTTTTGCGACAACACCTGCATCAACTGCCGTAACGGGGTCAGTACGTCGTGCCTCAACGGCGGATGGTGGGGCTCGAGGGACCGCAACGGGGATTTTGTCGACGGCGCGCAGGGCGAGCACGTACGTGTCCCGCTGGCGGACGGCACACTGGTCGCGACGCCGACGGTTCCGGATGCCACTCTGGTACCCAGCCTTCTCACCCTCGCGGACGTCATGGGAACCGGACATCATGCAGCGGTGTCGGCCGGCGTGACACACGGCAGCACGGTGGCGGTGGTCGGTGATGGGGCGGTCGGTTTGTGCGCAGTCCTGGCAGCACGCCGTCTCGGCGCCAGCCAGATTGTCGCCATGTCACGCCACGAGGATCGTCAGGTCATTGCCCGCGAATTCGGCGCAACAGACATTGTCGAGGAACGTGGCGACGAGGGTGTCAAATGCATCAAGGAACTCTTCGACGGAATTGGACCAGACTTCGTTCTTGAGTGCGTCGGCACAAAGGAATCCATGGACCAGGCGATCCGCTCGGTGCGCCCCGGCGGCACGGTCGGGTATGTTGGCGTGCCGACCGGTGGAGCCGAGTTTCCCATCGGAACGCTGTTCGGCAGCAATGTCGGGGTGAACGGAGGAGTCGCGCCGGTACGCGGGTATATTGAGGAATTTCTTCCTGAAGTGTTGTCCGGGGAAATCAACCCTGGGCGGGTATTCGACCTGGAATTGCCGCTCGCCGACGCCGCAGCGGCGTACGCCGCGATGGATGAACGGCGCGCGACCAAAGTTCTGCTCCGACCCTGAAGGTTATCCCGGGATTTGTCCTTAATCGGGCGAGGGATAGTGCGTTCGCGCGCGAGTTGGCGTAAGGTCAGGGCTAATCGAAGCCGAGCGTGCTTCCGAGGGACGGAGTAGCCTATGGCAGACAAATCGCCCAAGAAGAGCAGCAGCAAGACTGCAGCGGCAAAGTCTTTGAAGGAAAAGCGGGCCGATAAGAAGTCAAAGGCAGCCTCCAAAAGTAGCAGCGCGAGCTGAACTGAGTCGTAGCGTCCTGTGATGCGCATTCGAGGAGTCGGGCACCATGCCCGGCTCCTTTTTTGCGTTGGAGTGCTGGATTCACAATTCGCGTCAAATCTGACAATGGCGGATCGCCCGCACGCGCTCAGCGTTTGCTGATCAGCGTGGAGAGTGCACGCCACCCGATCAGCGCGATTCCAAGAACAGCCGTTGCGACGATGATGAACGCGAAAGCTGTTCCCTGGCCGCTGATCAATCGAAGCAGCATCCCTCCGGCAACCGTGGCGATCCAGATTCCGATGCCCGTCCAGACGATGCGCCGCGGATGACGCCAGGCACGCGTCATCAGCCACCCCACCGCAAGACCAGCGATGAACGGCCATGCGGTGACCAGGAGGCCGGCGAGTCCCTCGTCGTGGCTGGCACGACCGACCATGGTGAATCCGACGACCAGCACAATATCAATCGCTGCCGCCAACACCGCAACCCTCGCTTTCCTCGACACCCCAGCAGATTCAGCCACCATTGCCTCAGACTATTTGGTGCGGGTGTTGTGGTGCTGAATCACAGCGGTGCCGAGGTGTCGACGCATCCGGGTCACGTCGCGGATGACGGCCGCGTTCAACCTATTGTGATGGTCGATCGCAGCGGTGTGAGATTGGCAAACAGATCGCCAACCGGGCAGTGGGCATCAACAACTGCGCGCAACTCGTTGTAGCGCGCGAATGTCTCCGGGCCCGTGACAGTCACGGCGAGGCGAAGGTCACTAAAACCAGGTCGCACCGTCTCGTCAATGCCAAACAGTCCACGCACGTCGAGGTCGCCTTCTGCAACGATGTCCACCGTGTCGACCTGGATACCGAGTGCGTGTGCGTACAGGCGGTACACGACCACCTGGCAGGAAATCAGGGCGCCGAGCGCGTATTCGACCGGGCTGGCCGCCGCATCGTCGCCGGCGAGAGCATCCGGCTCGTCGACCAGAAACGTGTGCTTGCCAGAGGTGATGCGGGTGGCGACCGAACCTTCCGCAACGCCACGCACGGTGAAGGTGAGATGCGCGCAGGCATCGTCTGCGGCGATACGTTCGCTCCAGGCTGCGCCAGCGGCGGCAAGCCGGTCGGCGCGTACTCGGTCGATGAGGTCATTGTTGGTCAGGTCATTGTTGGTCTGTTCGGTGTCGGTGGACGGGGTGGTTACGGTATCGAGAAGTGTCATGTTGCGACAGTAACTTCGGTGGGATATCCGCGTCTGATTGTGACGTCATACGACGCAATGCGGCGTAACGCTATGCGCACGCTGATGCTTCTCTGAATGATTCCGCACAGTCACCTGAATTCAGCGTTGACAGGACGTCCAACTATTAACATGGAATGCACTTTCGGAACACATCACGTTGGAAAGGATCATCACCATCGAAACGGGATCTGGCGAAAATCGGGGCACCCTTCTTCGCGGACGATACCGACTGGAGGACGTCATCGGCGTAGGTGGGATGGCGGCGGTGTATCGCGCTCGTGATGAGTTGCTTGAGCGCGATGTTGCAGTAAAGGTGTTCCGTGCGAGAGCTCGAGACCAGGTGGACATCGACCGCCAGGAGAACGAGATCAAGCTTCTTTCCAGTCTGAGCCACCACAGTCTCGTAAACATCATCGATGCTGGAGCGCACCTGGCGGACCCGGAAAAGCCTCGCCTCTTCCTGGTGATGGAACTGGTTCCCGGCGAAGACTTGCGAATCCGCCTCAAAAACGGAACGCTCACACCGCGTCAGATTGCGGAGATTGGCTCCGACCTGGCTGAAGGTCTCGAATACTTGGCCCACGTCCATGTCGTGCACCGCGACATCACGCCAGCCAACATTCTCATTGTCGATTACAGCGGGAAAGACACGAGACCGAGAGCGAAACTCACCGACTTCGGAATTGCCACAAAAGCTGATTTGGATCCGACCGCTCCTGGCTACGTAACGAGCGGAACCGCGCCATATCTGAGTCCAGAACAGGCGTCCCGGAAACCAGTCGGAGCACCCAGCGACGTGTACGCGCTCGGTTTGGTTCTCTTGGAATGCTTCACCGGGGAACGTGCATTCCCCGGCAGTGACGCAGCGGCCGTCGGCGCCCGACTGTATCGAAACCCGGAAATCCCCGATTCGCTCTCCGACGAGTGGCGAGCACTTCTCGCGGCGATGACCGCACGAAATCCATTGGATCGACCGCCGTTGCGGGAGATCATTCTGATTCTTCGCGACCTTCTTGCAGTGGAATCGCGCCGTCACTCCGCAGCGCCATCGCCTTTCCAGACAGACGACACCCGCTACGAAGCAGCGCGAATGGAAGCTGTGCGGCGCTACGACGTGCTCGACACGCCCCCCGACGGGGCATTTGACCGGGTGACGGCCATGGCGGCGCGGATGCTTCGCACCCCGATTGCGATCGTCAGCATCGTCGACCATGACCGCATCTGGTTTAAGTCGCACCACGGGCTCGAAATTGATTCAATCGATCGTGAACCTGGGTTGTGTGCCTCCGCAATACTCGGCGAAGAGCCGTGGGTGATCAACGATGCCAGAACAGACCCGAGAGCGTTGGCGAACCCGCTTGTTGCTGGGGAATTCGGTCTGCAATTTTACGCTGGGGTACCGTTGCGCAGCAGGGATGGATACAACCTCGGCACGCTCTGTGTTATCGACTTTGAGCCGCGTGTTGTGACCGAGGATGAGCTTGCCACCCTGACCGATCTGGCTGCCGTTGTCACAAACGAACTGGACCTGCGCCTGGACAGTCGGCTCGCAGTGCGAAGCCTTGGTGGTCAAGTCACCTAGTGAGGCCTGCTCTGCCGAAGCGAAACCTGCTTTTGCGCCACAATATTCAGGAGTCGACGTGGAATAATCGACCCTGCGCCCGGGGTGGAGTTTCGCAGCCCTGTCTTCCCCTCGTTCACGAAAGCCACACTATGTCGGACACTGTCCTGCCCGGTGCCGCCAATACCAGCGCTGAACCAGCGAGTCTGGGTAGGCGCAATCGCACCGTTATTGGTCTCCTTCTCGCCTCCACCTTTGTCGTGATCCTCAACGAGACGATCATGAACGTGGCCATACCCGTGCTCATGCGGGACCTGAGGGTCGACGCCGGAGCCGCACAATGGCTGAGCACGGCGTTCATGTTGACCATGGCGGTAGTCATCCCGATCACGGGATGGCTGTTGCAGCGGTTCAACACCCGACCGGTGTTCATCACCGCCATGTCCCTGTTCAGTCTTGGAACGCTGATTGCAGCCCTCGCGCCCGGATTCACGGTGCTTCTTGCGGCGCGGGTCGTGCAGGCCAGTGGTACAGCCATCATGCTGCCGTTGCTGTTCACGACCGTCATGACCCTGGTGCCACCGGCATCCCGCGGCCGCACGATGGGCAACATCTCGATTGTCATCTCTGTCGCACCGGCCATCGGTCCGACCATTTCCGGACTCATCCTGAGCGCGTTGGACTGGCGCTGGATGTTCATCCTTGTACTCCCCATCGCTCTCGCGGCATTGGTGCTTGGGTTCCTTCGCATCCACAACGTCACCAATCCCAGCGTGACCCATTTCGACGTATTTTCGGTCATCGTTTCCGCCTTCGGATTTGGTGGGCTCGTCTATGGCCTCAGCAATCTGGGCACGATCTCCACAACCGGCAACCTGGAAAACAGTCTGGTCCCGCTCATCGTCGGGGTTGCCGCCATCATCGTTTTCGTGTTTCGGCAACTGAGACTGCAACGTCGCGATGATGCGCTGCTCGACCTCAGAACGTTCCGCTCCCCCACTTTCACATACGCGATCATCATGATCGCCATCAGCATGCTGGCCTTGTTCGGCACCATCATCCTGCTGCCGATCTACCTGCAAAATGTGCTCGGTCTTGACACGCTGGGGACAGGGCTGCTGTTGCTGCCCGGTGGCCTCGTCATGGGTCTGCTCGCTCCAAAAGTTGGCAGAATCTATGACCGGATCGGGCCGACCGTGCTCGTTGTCACCGGGTCAGTGATGGTCAGCATCGTTTTTTGGGGAATGACACAGCTCGATGAGAACTCGTCCGTCTGGTGGGTGCTTGGCGCGCACGTTGCGTTGAGTTTCGCGCTGGCACTCATGTTCACACCGCTGTTCACCGCGGGATTGGGTGCACTAAAGCCAGAACTGTATTCGCACGGAAGTGCCATAGTCGGCACGGTCCAGCAGGTCGCTGGGGCAGCAGGCACCGCACTGTTTGTGACGGTGATGGCTGCGCAGACCGTGCATGCTGTGGCAGGTGGCGTACCACTTGTGGCTGCTACAGCGTCAGGGATCCAGGCTGCATTCGTCACCGGGGCGATCATTTCACTGTTTGCGATCCCCGTCGCCGCGATGATCCGAAAGCCTGTCGAGGTGCCCAATCAGGCGAATGGTGGCCAATCGCCCGCATGACACGGGTGCGCAACACGGGAGTGCGAAACACTGACCGGTGTGGTGTGCTGGCGCTAAGCTTCAGCCAACCGCAGCAACGACGCTGAAAGGATCATCATGCTTCCCGAGATCAACTATTGGGCTGTCATCCTTGCGACACTTTCCAGCATGGTCGTCGGCACCATTTGGTACACGCCAAGAGTGTTCGGCAATTACTGGATGAAAGCGGCGGGGATCGAATCGACCGGAAAAGGCATTGACGCGGTCGGTCCGATAGTGACAACGGTCATTGTGAGCTTCATCACCGCATGGGTACTGGCTGGCGCCACCTTCATCTCCTGGAAATTCTA
>JBDSZO010000234.1:0-7355 GCA_039925105.1 Terrimesophilobacter sp.
CAGACGGCGTCTTCGTGAGATTGCGGATACCACCGAGGCTCTTGTGCAGCTTGGTGAGCTCGCGCTTCTTCAGGAGGAGCTCCTTCTTGGTGAAGCCCTTCGTGGTGTCGTCGAAGTCGATCTCTTCAAGTTCCTTCATGCGGGTGAGCCGCTTGGAAACCGTCTGGAAGTTGGTGAGCAGGCCACCAAGCCAACGCTGGTTGACGTACGGCTGGCCGACGCGCTGCGCCTGCTCGGCAATGGCACCCTGCGCCTGCTTCTTGGTGCCGACGAACAGTACGGTTCCACCGTGGGCAACCGTCTCGCGCACGTAGTCGTACGTCTTGTCGATGTAGGCAAGCGACTGTTGCAGATCGATGATGTGGCTACCGCTGCGCTCGGTGAGAATGAACCGCTTCATTTTGGGGTTCCACCGGCGGGTCTGGTGTCCGAAGTGAACGCCGCTATCGAGAAGCTGGCGAATGGTGACAACGGCCATGGCCGTCTCCTTTTCTGGCACACGGCATCTTGAAGAATGACACGTGAACCGCTCAGTTATTTTTCGCAACCGGGTGGCGCGAAACCTGGTGCCCGGCACACAACCGCCAGGCTTTCGCCGGACTGAGTGGATGTGGTGGTCGTCCGCTTCATTGCTTGGGCAAACGTTGCGGGCACGCGTAGTCACCCTGCTTGCGCAAGGTGCGACATCAATAGTAACACTGCGAGCGGGCCGGTCCTCTCCACCACAGGACGCCGCAGAAGCGCTACATCCACTGTTTGCCGCCCGACGATTGTCGACGGGTCGTGACCGCGCACGCTGAAGCTGTGACTTCCCACCTGTGGCGACAATTCAGTCGCATCCTTGCTGCCGGACTGGTGGCCAGTTCTGCACTGTGGGCTGCACTGTTGGCTGCACCGTCGGCTGCACCGTCGGCTGCACCGTCGGCTGCACTGTCGGCTGCACTGTCGGCTGCACCGTCGGCTGCACCGTCGGCTGCACTTTCGGCTGCACTGTCGGCTGCGCCGCTGGATGCAGCCCTCGCAGTACGACCAGCGACACCACCAGCGACACCGAGCGCCACCCGCTGGGTTTGGCCGATCGACGTACCCCGAGTCATTGCTCGAGGGTTCATCGCGCCGGAAACGCCGTACGCCTCTGGTCACCGAGGAATCGACATGTGGTCGGAACCGGGGTCACCGGTTTACACACCTGAAAGTGGTGTTGTGCATTTCGTCGGAGTTGTCGTCGACCGGCCGGTGATCTCTATTGAGCACGCTGGCGGTCTGATCAGCAGTTTCGAGCCGGTGTCGTCGCCACTGGCCGCTGGCACCCTTGTTTATCGCGGCGAGCAGATCGGCACCCTGCAGCCCGCCAAAGCTGGTGCCCCGCAGTCCGGCCACTGCGGGGCACCGTGCCTGCACTTCGGCGTTCGACTGCACGGACAGTACGTGTCGCCGCTGAATTACCTTGGCGGCATCCCGCACTCGATCCTTTTGCCGACCAGGGAGATTCGCTAGCTCGATTCTGCTTGTGCATCCTTCCGCACAGGTCCACGTTGAGCTAGCGCACTCGGCCACCAGATTGCCCTGCCGATGTCGTAGCTGAGGGCGGGGACCAGCAGCGAGCGCACCAGGAAAGTATCGACAAGTACCCCGAACGCCACGATGAAGGAGATCTGTGCCAGGAACAGCACGGGGAGAACTCCGAGCGCGGCGAAGGTTGCCGCCAGGACGAGCCCGGCAGACGTGATCACACCCCCTGTGGATGCCAGCCCGCGCAATATCCCCTCGCGGGTACCGTGTTTGATCGACTCCTCCCGGACCCGCGTCATCAGGAAGATGTTGTAGTCAATTCCCAGCGCCACCAGGAAGACGAACCCGAACATGGGAACCGACGGATCCGCACCGGGGAAGTTGAACACGCCGTTGAAGACGAGTGCGGACACCCCCAACGCTGCGCCAAACGACACCACAACGCTGAGGATCAGCAGGATCGGCGCAACGATGGAACGCAGCAACAACATCAGGATCAGGGTGATGGCCACGAGTACGAGCGGGATGATCAGGTTTCGATCGTGGATGGCCGCCTCATTGGTATCCAGGGCGACCGCTGAGGTTCCGCCAACCAGAACGTCGGTGCTGCTGTCAGCAAGTGTGGTGCGCAGGGCTGTCACCGTCTGCTCAGCTTCTGCAGAGTCCCCGGCATAGTCGAGTGTTGCCTGAAGCATCACGTTGCCGTTCTTGACCGTCGGATCGCCGATGGGGGTTCCTGGAGGACCGTCCGCCTGGATGCCCTCTGCCGTCACCGGAAGGGTTCCGCTCGGCGAGTCCGCGGACAGCACCGTGACGGAGGAAACACCCGCCGTCGTGAGAACGGTGTTTGCTACAGAACCCAGTTGGCTTTCTGGCGCGATGATCACGGCGGGCGTTCCTGAGCCGGCAGGAAAATGCTCGCCGAGCACCGCCTGGCCGTCTCGTGCCTGCGACTCCCCGATCACGAAATGGCTCATCGTGACGCCATCCGCCTTCAACTGGAGCATGCCAAGGGATGCCGCAACCAACACGAGCGTTGACACCACCCAGATCATTCGTGGGCGGCGCGAAACCAGTCGACCGACCTTCGGCCAGACGCCCTTCGCATTCTTGCCCGTCACGGACGGATGCGGTGAGCCGAGCTTCGGCCGGATCGGCCAATAGGCGGCCCGCCCGGTGGCCATGAGCACCGCCGGGAGGAAGGTGAGCGCGGCGAGCACCGCGAAACCGACGCCGATCGCCGCGACCGGCCCCATGGCCCTGTTCGAGTTCAGGTCGCTGAACAGCAGGAGCATCAGGGCCACAATCACTGTCGCCCCCGACGCCAGGATCGGCTCGAACGCACCCCGAAGTGCAGCCCAGGTGGCATCCCACCGCCGCTCATGATCGCGCAGCGCTTCCCGGTAGCGGGCGACGTAGAGAAGCGAGTAATCAGTGGCTGCGCCGATGACCAGGATGAACAGGATCCCCTGGGTCTGCCCGCTGAGAGCGATTGCACCGGACTGTGCGAGCGCAACAACAACGAGCACTGACGCGGTGAGCGCGAACAGGCTGGTGCCGAGAACGATCAACGGAAGCAGAGGCGACCGGTAGACGACGATCAGAATCAGGAACACCGCCGCGAACGCGACCAGCAGCAACAGCCCGTCGATACCGCTGAAGGCACCACCGATGTCCGCGGAGAGCCCTGCGGGACCGGTCACCCACGAGGAGAGTCCATTCGAAGCGTTCTCGGCCAGGTTGGCTCGCAGCTGTTTCACCGAATCGCTCACCTTGCCTGTGCTGTCGATCGGAACGAAGACCTCGGCGGCCGCGTTGTCGTCCGAGAAGATGGCTGGCGACACTCCGGCGGCTTCGACACCCTGAATGTCGGCGAAGCCAGCCCGCTGGTCGTTGATCAGCGCCTTGTCGGCATCCGTCAGTCCACCGGTGCGCTGATAGACCACCACCGCTGGCACCAGGTCGCTGTCACGGAATTCGGTTTGAAGCTCGTGAACCTTCGTAGCTTCAGCGCTCGCCGGCAGGTGCTGGGCGAGATCGTTGGACGCGACGCTACTGATCTTGCTGAAGGAAGACCCGCCGGCGGAGAACACTCCGATCCAGACGAGGGCAAGCACAAGGGGAATCGTCATGCGAAGCCAACGGGGCACCGACCTGGTGGAACGGGCAGGATGCTTGAGGTCGGTGGGACGGGCAGGAATGATGCGGTTGCGAGAGGGGCTCATGACGTCGACGCTACGCACGCTGCCCCGGGCAATCTTCGTTCGAAAGTTTGAATCTGCTCTCCACGCATCCGCCCTTTGATGGATGCTTCGTGCGCGCCCGCGAAGTTAGGCTGACGGGTGTGACCGATCCCGGCAAACCTGCAAGCACGCGCACCGCAACTGTGCCGCCAACAACCGCGCACCGGCGCACGGATGCTGCCGCCACAGCGACAGGTTCGGAGTTCTCCTCTATTCAACCCGACGATGACGAGGGCTTCGAACCGGCGACCACACCGCTCAGGCCGGTATTCCTGGGCCTGCGGATCGCGCTGCACGCTTTGGTGACCGCGCTGGTTGTCTTCGTCATCCTGCGGCAAATTGTCACGCCAGCGCCCTACGCGTCCTGGATCGTCGCGATCTCGATCATCCTGCTTGTCAGCTATATCGGTGGTGCGTTCCTCACCCGCTCCCAGGTCAGCCCCGCGACGCGGATCCTGTGGTTGGCGTTCGTTTCTCTCGAAGGCCTCGTACTCGTCATCCTGACCCCGGATGGTGCGTTCCTGGTCTTCCCGCTGTTCTTCCTGCAGCTGCACCTGCTGCGAGCACGCTTTGCTGTTCCCGCGATTGCGGTATCAACAGCGGTGACCGTGATCGCCCTTGCGATGCACAGCGGCTGGAACATCGGCGGCGTTGTCGGACCGATTATCGGTGCGACCGCAGCGGTCGTGATCGGTCTCGGCTATCGCGCACTGTACCGCGAGACGAGGCAACGGCAACAGTTGATCGATGAGTTGTTGGCGACGCGGGCGCAGCTTGCCGCACGCGAGCGGGAGTCTGGCGTTCTGGAGGAGCGCTCCAGGCTCGCCAGGGAAATTCACGACACCGTCGCGCAGGGGCTCTCCAGCATTCAACTTCTGCTGCACGCGGCTGAGCGGGGCGGCGCATCCGGTGACGTCCTTGAGCAGGTGCAACTTGCCCGCGAGACTGCGGCCGTGAACCTCGATGAGACCAGGCGCTTCATCCGGGAGCTCAGCCCGCCAGCGCTTGATGGCCAAACGCTCGTCGATGCCGTTTCACGGCTCGCCGCATCGGCGTCGCGCGATGGGTTGGCGGTGAATCTTCACCTGAGTGGAACCTCTCGGAAGCTCGCCATGCCACTCGAGACCACCCTGCTGCGTATCGCCCAGGCATCCCTGTCCAACGTCTCGCAGCACGCGTCGGCGACCCATGCCGAGCTGACACTCACCTACCTCGACGACTGGGTCAGTCTCGACATTGTCGACGATGGTCGCGGCTTCAATCCGAAATCACTCGATCGCCCGGGTTCATTCGGCCTGGTCGCGCTGCGCGAACGCGTGGAGAAACTCGGTGGAACACTGTCTGTCGAGTCACAGCTCGGGTCGGGAACAGCCATCGCTGTCGCGTTTGAAATTCCCGAACCTGAGCTGCCTGTAGAAAACCCTGCTAAGGATGAGCCGACGGCGGATGAATCATGATCCGGGTGTTGATTGTCGACGATCATCCGGTGGTGCGAGCCGGCCTGAAGGCGCTTCTTTCGAGTGAACCCGACTTCGACGTGGTTGCTGATTTTGCCACCGGGGAGGAGTCGATCGAGCGATGCCGACAGGAGAGCATCGACCTCGTCCTGATGGACCTACAGCTGGGCAACGGAATGCAGGGGGCCGAAGCCACCCGAGTGTTGCGCGGCCTCGATCCTGCACCGCACGTTCTCATTTTGACCAACTACGACACGGACGCCGACATCCTCAGTGCTGTCGAGGCAGGTGCGAGCGGCTACCTTCTGAAGGATGCGCCGCCCGCCGAGCTGATTGCCGCAGCTCAAGCCGCCGCGAGTGGTGCCAGCGCCCTATCGCCGAGCGTTGCCGATCGTCTGGAAACTCGGCGAGAGTCCGTTGGCAGAACTTTGAGTTCGCGCGAAGTCGAGGTGCTGGGTCTTGTAGCGGACGGAAAATCCAACCGTGACATTGGGCGAGAATTGTTCTTGAGCGAAGCGACAGTGAAGTCGCACCTGGTGCACATTTTCACGAAGCTGGGCGTGAGTTCGCGCACCAGCGCCGTCGCTGCAGCACGGGATGCTGGCACCATTCGCTGACGCACGCCGAAGCCGGCCGTCTCCCCGTAATTCAGCCTGGGCGTCGCGAAGTCAATCCTTCGGACGATTCGGATTAGGTGCTTTCCCGACAGAGTGAAGTTATGAGAAAACTTTTCTACGCCGCCACGGCGTACCTTGTCCTCGGACTCGCCTCCGGCCTCTATTACCGCGAGTTCACCAAATCCAACGACTACACCGCCGCGGACGGGTTCACGCAACTCTCCGTACTACACACCCACCTGCTGACACTCGGTGTCATCGTTCTGCTGATCGTGCTCGTGCTGGAAAAAGTGTTCACGCTGTCGAACAGCAAAGCGTTCAACTGGTTCTTCTGGATCTACAACCTCGGGCTCGTCGTGACGACTGCCTCGATGGCCATGAACGGATCTCTTCACGTGCTGGGTCAGGAAACGAGCAAGGCACTCACCGGGATTTCCGGGAGCGGTCACATTCTTCTCACCGTCGCGTTCGTACTGCTGTTCGTCGCCATCTGGAACCGCATCCAAGCCGAGCCCGTGCGTGCAGCGGGTGCAGAGGATGCTGTCGCGGCATCAAAAGTCGCCGAACTCGCCGACGCCAAGTAGGTCCGAACACCCAAGCGGACCTTCCACAATTCAGCCTGCAAAATCACGCCCTCGGGTGCGCCACCCGATAGCTTTCCTTGAGCCGCTCAGTCGAAACGTGTGTGTAGATCTGGGTGGTTCCGAGGCTGGCGTGCCCAAGCAACTCCTGCACCGCGCGCAGATCAGCGCCGCCATCCAGCAGATGGGTGGCGGCGGTGTGCCGCAGCGCATGCGGACCAGACGGACCTGAACCCGGGACATCCGCAAGCAAACTGGCGATCAGTTGGTATACGGTGCGCGCACCAAGTCGCGCACCACGAGAACCAAGGAAGACCGCCTGCGTCGGTTCGTTCAGCAGCACAGGTCGCGCCTTCTCCAGATAGCCAGTGATCGCCCGAAGAGCGGGAACTCCGAACGGGACGACGCGTTCCTTCAAGCCTTTCCCGGTAACCCTCACTGTGAGTCTGCCGGTGTCGAGCGATCCAAGATCGAGTCCGGTCAGTTCGCTGACCCGCAACGCCGACGCGTACAGCAGTTCGACGATCGCGAGATCGCGCAGCGCGATCGGATCATTGGTTACGGTGTGCGAGGCAAGCAAATCGAGAATCCTGTCGATCTGTGGCCGGGTGAGCACCCTGGGCAGATGGCCGTCGGCTTTCGGCGCTTTCAGGCGGATGCCGGCATCCGTCGACGTGATCTCGGATCTGGCAAGCCAGGCCGTGAAGCTGCGCACCGCCGCCGAACGCCTGGCGAGGGTCGACCTGGTGAGGCCGGATTGGGACCCATCCCACAGCCAGTCGCGAAGCAGCTCCAGGTTCAGCTCGGAAGCATCCGCGACCCGTCGTGTGCCCGCAAAGTCGGCGAGCGCTGCGAGATCCGACCGGTACGAGCGTGCCGTATTGGCACTGAACCCGCGCTCGCGCTCAAGCGTCCCGACGAAGTCGTCGATCGCACGAGTGAGGT
>JBDSZO010000235.1:0-1877 GCA_039925105.1 Terrimesophilobacter sp.
ACCACACTGTGTGGGAGAGGGCCATCACGCTCTTTCGAACTGAACGGGGCCACCTCCGATTGAGCCTGCCGAAATCGTGCCAGCGGTCTCGACAAGCTCGACCCGAGAAAAAGGGGCTCAGCCCGAAGAAGGGGCTCGGCCCGAAAAGTAAGGAGCTCGACCCGAAAACGCGAAGCTCGACCCGAAAGAAAGGGGACTCGACCAGAGAAATGGGGGGGTAGCGTCAGGGAGCAGGCGACGAGTTGCGGGAGATGGCTACCATCTCGTCACGCGGAACCACCTTGATGCGTTCGCGACCCTCCGCCACACCGAGAGCCTTCTCGTGCGCATCCAACAGGTGCCAGCCGCGAACATCCGTGAACTCGACCCCACGAGCGTTCAACAACGCAGGCACTGCCGCCAGGTCCGGATCGGCGGGCGTCCACCATTCGGCCTGATCGCGAAGCAGGCCCTCAACAGTTTCCATCGCATCACTCTTCGTGGCGCCGATCAGGCCGACCGGTCCACGCTTGATCCACCCGCTCGCATACACGCCGTGCACGAGTTCGTCGTTGTCGTCGATGGCGCGTCCACGGCGGTTTGGAATCACACCGCGATGCCCGTCGAACGGGATGCCGGACAGCGGCGACCCGAAAAAACCGATCGCCCGGTAGACGGCATCCACCGGCAACTCCCGGAATTCGCCGGTACCAACCGCGCCGCCCTCGCCATCCGGGGTCGTGCGCTCGAACCGAAGAGCCCCAACCCTGCCGTCAGAGCCAAGAATTTCTGATGGTCTTGAGTAGAAATGCAGGTGGATGCGACGCGACGCCGCCCCGGTCTCCCGCTCCCGCCAACCCTGAAGGATGCGGTTGATCACCAGAATCTGCTTATTGGTTTCGATCGCGCGCTCATCAGACGGGTCAACACCGAAATCGGCGTCATCGAGGATGATGTCCACATCGCGAAGTTCACCCATCTCACGCAACTCCAGCGGTGTGAACCGCACCTGGAGCGGGCCACGTCGACCAAACACGTGCACGTCGGTAATCGGGGAGGCAACCAGCCGGTCGTACACATTCTTCGGCACTTCCGTTGGCAGCAGGTCCTCGGCGTGCTTGATCAGCATCCGCGTCGCATCCAACGCAACATTCCCATTGCCGAGCACGGCGACGGTGCGATCGTCGACCGGCCAGTCGGTCGGATAATCCGGGTGACCGTCATACCAGCTCACAAAATCGCTGGCGCCGTAACTTCCCTCCAGGCCGACGCCGGGGATGTCCAGATTTGCGTCCCTAATCGCGCCGGTAGTGAAAATGACCGCATGGTAGTGGCGTTTCAGGTCGTCGAGGGTGATGTCGGTTCCGTACTGCACGTTGCCAAACAGCCGAATATTTCCGCTGTCCAACACCTCGCGCAGCGCGTTGACGATGCCTTTGATTCGTGGATGGTCCGGGGCAACCCCGTACCGCACCAATCCGTACGGTGCCGGCAACTGATCAAACAGGTCAATCGCGACATCGAAGCGCCGTTCGGCCTTGTGGAGAAGGTCGGCAGCGAAGATGCCTGCGGGGCCGGCACCGACAATCGCGACGCGGAGAGTGGTCACCTGCACGCTCAGTTCGAACGTTCGACTAGAGTGCGCGCGAACGTGGTCAGCGCCTTGCGGACAGGCCCATCGGGCAAAGCTGACAGTGCCGCAACGCCATCATTGGCCCAGCGCCGGGCCTCGACAAGGGTCGCTGCCGTCACTGCGTGCTCACGCAGTCGTGCGATTGCATCGGCGAACTCTTCGCTGGCGACCGGGCCACCGTTGACGCCGCGTTCGATCTGGGCGAGGAGAGCTGCAGCATCCGGATCCGTCTCAGCCTGCCTCCGCAGGTACAGCAGCGGCAACG
>JBDSZO010000236.1:0-3638 GCA_039925105.1 Terrimesophilobacter sp.
GGTGATTTCGTCACTGAAGTAGGTCACCGCGTGAATCGGCTCCAACAGGTGCCACATGGCTCGGGCTGTTCGGCGCTGCTGTTCGGTGTCCACGGTGCTCCGACCGAGCGTCTCCATGCGGCAGCTCCTTTGCTTCAACAGGCTGTAGTTACTAATATGCATCTACAAGTGCATGACAGGCAACTAATATTCATCAGTATGAGCATAGGTTTGTACCCCTGTCAAGATAAAAAGCTGACATCTGCTTCACCGCAAGAAGGAGGGCGTCATGAAATCTCTGCACCCAGCACCATCCGGTGTCCCGGTCCGGGTCGGCGCACGGCTTAGGGCCAGCCGTCAGGCTCAAAACCTGACGATCGAGCAAGTCGCGACCGCCACGAACCTGAGCCGCGGCTTTCTCAGCCGCGTCGAGCGTGACGCGACATCACCGAGCGTGGCGACCCTGGTAACCCTGTGTGAGGTGCTCTCACTGCCCATCGGTTCTCTGTTCGAAGATGTCGACACCGAAATCATTCACCTGCACGACGCCCCCCGGATAAATCTCGGCGGTCGGGGACTGGTCGAGCGCATGCTCACACCCCGCAGCCAATCACGCATGCAGGTATTGCGTTCAAGTCTGGACCCCGGCGCCGACGGCGGCACCGAGCTATACACGATCAATTGCGACGTTGAGACGATACACATCATTACCGGCGAACTGTGCATCATGTTCAGCACGCGAACTGAGACTCTTTCCGCGGGCGACACACTGACCTTTCCCGGGCGCTGGCCCCACACTTGGCAAAACCGTGGACACGAAGTCGCAGACGTGATCTGGATAATCGTGCCAGCAGCCTGGAGCGGGTCAAGCTGACACGGCACAACATGGGAACAAAACATCAAAGGAGACAACAATGCGGCTAGCCGAGGCAACACTATTCCACGAAGACGACCATGTTCGAGTGACTCGCTGGTCATTCACTGCCTCCGGCGACACGACAGGAGAGCACCGACATGAGTACCGATACGTCGTGGTCCCGGTCACCGGCGGAAGCCTGCACGTCGTCGGCGCCGACGGCAAACCACGACACATGGAACAACACGCCGGCGAACCATACAACGGGACCGCTGGCACACATCACACTGTAAGCAGCGAAAGCAACGAACCCATCGTCTTCGTCGAGATCGAACTAAAGAACTCTCCAACCACCTGAAGCAAACAGCACACACCCGAGCGCTTCTGCGTCATCAGCACTCCCGCCTACCACCGGTGCTGACCCGGGAAGCCAGTTACAGGAAACTTGCCCGCCTGCGATAGCACAGGACCGCCACTGTGTGCGAAAAGCGGTATGCATTATGCAGCGCCCGCGAAAGCAAAGGCCGACAGACGGAGTCCGCTAATCCTGGGCACCGACCCCGCAGCGGGACTCGAAGATCAGGAGTGAACCGCTCACTGATCAAAATCCAACTCCGATCAGCACCGTTCACGCCAGAATCGTTCCCGCCTCGGCTATGGTCTTCCGAATGATGTCGCCTGCAGACAAGACGCTGTGGATCAGTCCAGCGCTCTGCCCCCCGTACAGGGGCAAGGCATCGATTCCGCCGTTCAACCCCGGGACGACATCAATGTCGTCATACCGCATGATGTCCACCCCGTCAGGGTCATGCGCGACAATGTCCCCCTCACCGGGCCGATTCGGTTTCGATGGGCGACCTGCCGCCTCCCACCGTCGAACAGTGTCGTTTCGAATGACTCGATGCTTCGCGTTCGGCCAGCCTCCGTCAAATATCGGACCCAGCGCAGTGTCCGTCTCCGAGGCGGCAATCAGCGAATCCTGGACGTCATCACGTACGTTCGCCTCCTTTGACATCAGGAACCGAGTACCCATCACCGCAGCGCTTGCACCCAGTGCCAATACCGCCGCAAGCCCACGCCCGTCGGTGATACCACCTGCCGCCAATACCGGCACCGGCGCGACAGCATCCACTACCGCGGGTACCAGTACCAAGGTCGACACTCCTCCCCAAACATGGCCACCAGCTTCCCACCCCTGGGCGATTACCATGTCTACCCCAGCATCGACGCAACGGCGAGCATCCTCTGCAGAGCCCACAGTGTGTATGTGCAATGCGCCTGCTTCATGGATTAGTTCCACATATGGTTTCGGATCACCCCAAAATGTTGAAATGATTCGAACACCTTCGTCAAGACAAATCTCGATTCGCTCCTGCTGCTGCCACTCCAGGACAACGTTCACTCCAAACGGGCTGCCAGTGAGAGCCTTGGTGTCTCGAACTCGGGTTCGCATGTCCTCGAGCTCGGTCCAACTCAGCGCCAGCATCCCAAGCCCACCCGCATTCGACACAGCCGCCGCAAGCTCAGGGCTTGCGGCATTCCCCATCGGCGCCTGCACAACCGGGTAGCGGACTCCCGCTTGCCCGCAAAATAGCGTATCGAGTCTCTTCGATGACACAGTAACGGCCCTCCTAACATCTCATCTGGTTCGTCTCGCCACACATGATTGCGTGACCATCACGTGTGTAGATCCGCCGACCCGTACGACCGGCGACAACCAGGTAGTTCTCAAAAAGAATTCGGTGTTCCGATCGATAAAGCCCTCGCTTACACCGACTGAGACCAGTATGGACCCTGCCTACTCTCTGTACCCTTACCTCGAACCGGCCCGACCACCGGCACCGGCACCGGAGTCACGGAAAAATCAGTCGCCCCATCTGGAGCGTCATACACACGAGTGGCAGATCGGGAAATCTGCAGCCATCGGGAGCACCCTCCTCCACCCCGGCTTCTTGCTCTAGCCGTCAAACGCAACGTGCCAGGAAGGCCGAAAACAAAACCTATCTGACGCGTACTCTCACGTGTTCCCTGACGTCTGAGGCACAGCCCAAACGGGCGTGTTCAAGATCGAGCGCGGACAGGCGACAACCGCGTCTGTGATTCCCGGGTGGCGAGTTCAGGTGGTGGGCGCAACACCCTGAACTCGCCGACGGGCGATCGACATAGAACATGCTCGACTTCACCCAGGAGCCGCGCGACCGCGGCGCCTCGCTTCGCGTGCTGAACCTTGGTGGCGGCGACCTCGGCACGTCGACTCCGATGGGGTCGATGCTATTTACGATCATGGCTGCCCTGGCGCAGAGAGAAAACGACATCAAGCGGGAGCGCATTGTTGGCTCAATCAGCAAACGTCGTGACGCCGGAAAGGATCTCGGCGGCTGCCGCGTCGAGTCACCGACAGCCAGACCCATAGCGCCCTCGACCTAGTTGAAGCCGGAGTTCCAGCTGCGCAGATCGCCCGTGACCTCGGGACATCTAGTGTCCCGTTCTAGCGCCGATCCCAAGCTTTCGACGCGCAGAGCACGCGAGCTCGCGTCGTTAGAATCCCGCCACTTATCGCTGCAGTCCACGGCCCACGAGCCTGAATTGACGGACCCACAGAGTTGAAGTGCGGTTGAATTGTGGGCAAACAGCCCGTTCAGGACTACCAAATAGTGCCTCTGATCAGCACTTTTAATGGCGGTACCGGTGGGATTTGAACCCACGGTGGGCTCTCACCCACACAACTTTTCGAGAGTTGCACCTTCGGCCGCTCGGACACGGTACCGGGGACGAGTTTAGTACACGCCAACACTGTGCACAG
>JBDSZO010000237.1:0-6351 GCA_039925105.1 Terrimesophilobacter sp.
GATGCGTCCAGTCGGATTCAACAACAGGGCCTCCACCGATGCTCCGGGGGACAAAGTGGCCAGGGCCTGACTGGTCATTGAATCCAACCACCGCAACCGATCCTCGCCCGTCACCGTCACTACCGCACGGTGCGAGAGATCAACAATCGCACCACCGGCCGCCAGCGACCGCTGCTCGGCAGCCGGATTGCCGTAGTGCGCGGCAACGCCAGCATCGGCGCCGGATGCTTCAACGGCGCCAGGAAGAGAAAGGAACTCAGTCAACGCGTGCCAGCCATCCTGACGCGTGGGACGTCATTGGTCTCCCGAGAGCGGCAATGTCCCAGGCCCACAGCAAGTGTGCGTCGACGAGTCCGTACATCCGCGTCGACGCCGTGTGCTCTTTCGCGCTCGAAGACCGCATCACAGCGTCCGTTGCCAAATCGATCCGCGGGCCCTTCACTTGACCGAGATACAATTCGCTCACTCCCCCTGGATGAAGGATCGAGACCTCAAGGTCGAACCCATCGTCATCGTTGCGCAGCTTTTCCACGGCATCCGCAGTGCCGTATGCCGGTTCGCCAACCCCGGCAAGCAGACCAGGACCAGGGTCAGCATCCGTCGCCGCACGCTCCAGCCTCCAGTACCCGGTTTCGGTGGCGAGGGGTGGTGGCAGGGCACCGTCTCCTGATGCGTCGATCAGCCAGGTGTAGGAGTTGTAATTCAGGTGCGGCAGACCGTCGTGACTGAAGCTGACCCGTTGCCCGAACTCGTAGTGGCGCACGTCGTCGCCGACCGGGTAGTTCAGAACGCCAGTTCCCTCCCACACGCCGATCAACCAGGAAAGGGGAACGAGTTCCACAGGAAGGTTCGCATCGAGCAGCGTCATGGCTGCACCGTTCTAGCGCTGGCCGCGAAAAAGGTTGTACAGCACCACAACCGAGACGTACGCGATTCCCAGCGTGGCAAGCCCGAGCAGGCCGACAAAGGTGAGTTCCAGCGCGAGAATCATGATTCGATTCTATCCACTCGCGGCGGCGACGGCGCCAAGCACAGCGGTGGCCGCCATCAGAATGACCAGCGCCCCACCAACCGACGCCATTGCACGGTTGACGAAACCGTTCTTTTCGCGTGTCGCCAACTGGATGCAGAACGTCGCGAAAGTGGACGCGGCGAGCACGATCGGAAGCCAGATCAGATACTCGCTTCGTGGCGACAGCACACCAACGAGCACAGCCCCGAGCAGGCTCAAAGCCCAGACTGGAACAACGGTCGCCAGGCGGCGATTGCGTGGGTGCTCCTCTGTCGTCACACACCCATCCTGCCCCATTGTTCCTGCGCTGTCAGCGGCCCTCATTCTGTGCGTCTGCGCGACGGGCACACTTATAGACTGTTGACCTGTCGAACCGGGAGGATCCTGTGGCGCAGCTGTTGATTCTCACCTCCGCCGAGGGACCCGATGTGCTGCCCGCACTTGGCCTGCTCAGCCACCGGGTGCGACGCGTTCCGGCAGAGCCAGCACAACTGGTTAATGCCCCCGGAAATGACCTTCTGCTGATCGATGCGCGAGAAAATCTTGCCGGCGCAAAGTCGCTGTGCCTCGTCCTGCGATCCACCGGGATCAACCTGCCCGTTCTGCTTGTGGTCACGGAGGGTGGCTTGCCCGCGGTGACGGCGGAGTGGGGCGTTGACGATGTAGTCCTTTTCATGGCCGGTCCGGCGGAGGTGGATGCGCGCATCCGGCTCGCGCTTGACCGCCAGGGTGACGAGGAACGCACCAGCAAGATCAGCGCAAGCGGCATTGTGATCGACGAAGCCAGCTACTCGGCGAAATCGCGTGGACGATCGCTCGACCTGACCTTCAAGGAGTTCGAACTCCTGCGATTCCTTGCGTTACATCCCGGTCGAGTGTTCACGCGCGAGCAGGTGCTCAGTGAGGTGTGGGGGTACGACTATTTCGGTGGCACCAGGACCGTTGACGTTCATGTGCGCCGTTTGCGCGCGAAGCTGGGCGACCAGGAGTCGGTGATCGGTACCGTTCGCAACGTCGGATACCGGTTCAACGAAGACAAAGACGACAAACACGACGTAGCACGCAGCGATGACGACACCGTTGATGCGTGACCGGGTCGAGGAGCTGGCCCGCCGGGCGCAGGCCATTGACGACCAGCCACCGTTCTCCGACCAGAGCCTGCTTGAGCTCGGACGTGGTGTGCGCAGGCTGATCACCGTAACCCTCGACGGGAAACCGGCCGACGCCGACCGAAAAATATCCGGCGCGGCAATAATTGGTCCTGACGAATTTGAGCTGGTGGTTGATCCGGACTCCCGGCAACGCGGTCTCGGTGCCTCACTCCTCGCCGAGGTGCTTGCACAGGCTCCGGACGCACGATCCGTGTGGGCGCACGGCGACCATCCCGGAGCGCGCGCGCTGGCGAAGCGTTTCGGGTTTGTGGCGGTGCGAACACTTTTGCAACTCCGTGCTGAGGTGCCAGAAACAGCGGCGCGTGCGAGCTCGCTTCGAGACGGTCCTCACCTCAGCACTTTTCGCCCCGGTATCGACGACGCCGACTGGCTCACACTCAACGCCCGCGCGTTCGCGGACCACCCAGAACAGGGCCAGCTCGTCCAGCGGGACCTCGACGACCGGATCAGTCAGGACTGGTTCAGCCCTGACGATTTTCTTCTCGTTCACGACGATGGCGAGCTGATCGCGTTTTGCTGGCTCAAGGTTGAGGGCGATATCGGCGAGTTCTATGCGGTCGCCGTCGACCCAGCAAAGCACGGTGGCGGACTGGGCCGAACACTCATGGATGCCGGTTTTGCGCGATTTGCCGAGCAGGGCATCCGCACCGCAGCACTGTATGTCGAGGCGGATAACGCTCCCGCGCTTGCCCTGTACCATCGCTTCGGTTTCACCCAGCACACGATTGACGTCCGATACGCAAAAGTCGACGATTAGCCACTCGGTGAGGCTGTAAGTGCAATGATCGATGGATGGATTCCGACAGCATCATCGACGACACCGGTTTAGCTACCGACAGTCTCGACGACGACTACGACTCGAGCTGGGTCGACGACGGAATGCTGCCGCCGGATCGCTTCCTCGACCGCGAACTCAGCTGGCTCGCCTTCAACCAGCGCGTTCTTGAACTTGCCGAGGATGAGTCCATTCCGCTCCTGGAGCGCGTGAACTTCCTGGCCTACTTCGCCATCAACCTCGACGAGTTCTTCATGGTGCGGGTTGCGGGGCTCAAACGTCGCATTATGACCGGCCTTGCGGTCCCGACCAATATTGGCCGTGCGCCAAGCGATGTGCTCAGCTCGATCAGCGACAAGGCGCAGGAATTGCAGCGACGACATGCCGCGGCATTCAGCGACAGTGTGAAGCCTGCCCTCGACGATGCCGGCATCCACATTGAGGCTTGGGCTGACCTGGGCGACGACGACCGCGAACGGGTCGACGAGATCTTCTCCAACCAGATCTTTCCTGTTCTCATGCCGCTCGCCGTCGACCCGGCGCACCCGTTCCCGTACATCTCAGGCCTCTCGCTCAACCTGTCAATTCGGGTGCGAAGCCCGAAGACCGGCAAGGAAGAGTTCGCCAGACTCAAAGTGCCAACCGTTCTGCCACGCTTCGTGCAATTGCCGGATGACGAGCGCGGCCTGCTGCGCTTCATCCCGCTCGAAGACCTCATCTCGAACCACCTTGAGGAGCTTTTCCCTGGGATGGAAATTCTCGCCCACCACGAGTTTCGGGTAACGCGGAACGAGGACTTCGAAGTCGACGAGGATGAGACCGAGAACCTCATCCAGACGTTGGAGCGGGAACTTCTTCGGCGCCGCTTCGGCCCCCCGATCCGCCTCGAGATCACCGACGACATGGATGACCGCACCCGCGAGTTGCTGGTGCGCGAACTGGGGATCACCGAGCAGGAGGTGTACCGGTTGCCGGCCCCGCTGGACCTCGGCGGACTGTTCGAGGTGGTCAAAATCGACCGGCCTGCGCTGAAGTACCGCAAGCACCTCCCGACAACAAGTGCGGACCTTCTGCCAACAGAACCAACCGAGGAATCGGACATCTTCGCGTCCATCGCGCGGCAGGATATCCTGCTGCATCACCCCTACGAATCGTTTGCAACAAGTGTGCAAGCGTTCCTTGAGCAGGCGGCGTGCGACCCAAACGTGCTCGCCATCAAACAGACCCTGTATCGCACGAGCGGTGACTCGCCCATTGTCGAGGCCCTCATCGATGCTGCCGAGGCGGGCAAGGCGGTGCTGGCCCTTGTCGAGATCAAGGCCCGCTTCGATGAGAGCGCGAACATCAAATGGGCGCGCCAACTTGAGCGGGCGGGCGTGCACGTCGTCTACGGCATGGTCGGACTAAAGACGCACTGCAAGCTCGCGCTCGTTGTCCGTGAAGAGGGCGGCGTGCTGCGCCACTACAGCCACATTGGTACCGGAAATTACAACCCGAAGACGTCCAGGAGCTACGAAGACCTTGGGCTTCTCACCATCGATGACCAGGTTGGCAAGGATCTCACGCGCCTGTTCAACCAGTTGTCCGGTTATGCGATCGAGAAAAAATTCAAGCGACTCCTGGTTGCACCGCTGCACCTGCGCAAGGGCATGCTGAAGCGCATCAAAACGGAAGCGGACAATGCGAAGGCCGGCAGGCCGTCCGGTATCCGGATCAAAGTCAATTCGATTGTTGATGAGGCGATCATCGATGCGCTGTACCGCGCAAGCCAAGCCGGTGTGCCGATCGACCTGTGGGTGCGCGGAATCTGCTCGGTGCGACCCGGGATCCCGGGGTTGAGCGAAAACATTCGCGTGCGCTCCGTTCTCGGCCGCTACCTTGAGCACTCTCGGGTGTTCTGTTTCGCGTCCGATGGCGACCCCCAGGTGTTTATCGGCAGCGCCGACATCATGCACCGGAATCTGGACCGCAGGATCGAAGCTCTTGTACGCCTGACGGCACCGGACCAGATCCAGTACATCGAGCGGTGGTTTGAGCTGGCAATGTCGGACACCACCAGTTCGTGGTGGCTTGACGAGTTTGGTGAATGGACGCGCCACGCGACCGCTTCCGACGGGGGAGCCCTGCGCGACCTGCAGGATGTTGTCATGCGACAGGTTTCGACACGGAAGCACGGCACCCTGCGGTGACCAGCACGACGGTAAACATCCTGACGAGCCCTGCCGTTGTGGTCGCGGCCGGTGCGGTGTGCTGGCGCGAGGTGGACGGCAAGCTGAAAGTGCTGTTGGTGCATCGTGAGTCTCGCGCCGATGTTTCGCTGCCAAAAGGCAAAGTGGACCCTGGAGAAACCCCTCCGGAGACCGCGGTTCGCGAGATCGAGGAAGAGACAGGTCTGCGTGTTGCGTTGGGTGTACCGCTGGGCCAGATCGGCTACACCCTCGGTGGCGGACGCGAGAAGGTGGTCTACTACTGGGCTGGTGAGGTCACAGAGGAAGCCTCGGCAGTATCCACGTTTTCGCCGAATAGCGAAATTTCCGCCTTGGAATGGCTCAGCCTGGACAAGGCTCGCAAGGCACTTAGCTATGACCGCGACCGGGATATTCTGGATCGTTTTGTCGAATATAAGAATGCTGGCACGCTCAAAACGTTTGCGCTCATCGCGTTACGGCATGCCAAGGCTGTGCCACCGGCAAGTTGGGACGGGCCTGATTCCACCCGGCCGCTCCTGCACCGCGGCATCGAACAATCCAAGAGCATTGCGCCTGCCGTCGCTGCGTACCGCCCCCAACGACTGATCAGCAGTCCTGCCACGCGGTGTCTGACCACAGTTGACCCGCTGGCGGAGTTAACGGACCTTCCAATCAAGACCGTAACCGGGATCAGCCAAGATGCCTACGAGGACGGCTCATCGACGGTGCGTAAGGTCGTGAGGCGGCAACTGGGGAAGGCGCGCACCGTCGTCCTCTGCAGCCACGGTCCGGTGCTGCCGGACATCATCGAGGCCGCCGCGAAAGAGACCGGGACGAGTGTGGATGCTGTGCTTCGCCGGGCCGCAATGCTCTCGACAGCCGAGTTTACGGTGCTGCACGTTTCGCGGGAAAAGCCCGATGGCGGGATCGTTGCCGTCGAGACCCACTCGCCACTGCCTGAGCCGTAGTAGCCGTAGTAGCCGTAGCCGTAGCCGTAGCCGTAGCCGTAGCCGTAGCCGTAGGGAGCATTGCCCGGCTGAAAGGCTGAGAGCCGCAGCGTCGAAGACAGTGGAGGGTACCCGCCGCTGCCATCGTTTCGTCCCGTCCTCAATGTCGGTGGGTGGGTGTTCACTTTGAGTATGGAAAGCCGGATGATCGATGCGACAGGGGTTGCGATCGATGACGGTTTGCCCAGTCATATCA
>JBDSZO010000238.1:0-4165 GCA_039925105.1 Terrimesophilobacter sp.
GCGGTCGTGATCAGGATGTCGCTGGAGGCAACGTGCGGCGCAAGCAGGTCCCGTTGGCGTTTCGCGCGATCCTCGGCGAGTTCCTTCGCGTAACCGCCGGTGCCTTCCGCGGCCGTGTCCAGTTCAAAGTTGATGAACGTTCCACCCATGGAGCGGACCTCGTCGGCGGATGCTGCGCGAATGTCATTCGCAGAAACGCGCGCACCGAGCCGCTTCGCGGTTCCGATCGCCTGCAAACCGGCGACGCCGGCGCCAAGTACGAGAACCTTCGCGGGGGGAATCGTGCCTGCCGCCGTCATGTAGATGGGGAAGAAGCGTGGATAGCGCGCTGCCGCTTCGAGCACTGCGCGGTATCCAGCGACGAGTGCCTGAGAGCTGAGCGCATCCATCGACTGTGCCCGAGAAATACGCGGGATTAGTTCAAGCGCAAACGACGTGACGTTCGCTTCGGCGAGTGCGGCGACCGTCGGAAGTTCAGAGGCGGGCGAAGCCATGCCGACTGTGACGGCATGCTTCTTCAGCGCTTTCGCTGTTTCGACGGAGAGCGGGCGGACGTGTGCCAGCACGTCAAGCGCGCCCAGATCTAATTCTGCGGCGATGGTGGCGCCGGCATCCTGATATGCGGCGTCAGCGTAGCCCGACTCGACTCCTGCGCCCTTCTCGACGGTGACGTCAAGGCCGAGCGCGATAAGTTGCGCCACCGTCTCCGGTGTTGCTGCGACCCGACGTTCTCCTTCGCGACTCTCTCGCGTAACACCAACTCGCAACGACAACTCCTTTGGTTTCTACTTAACGTAGCGAGTAGAAACTTACCGCAGTAACGCGGTTGGCGTTGTGTGTTACATGCCGGGAATGGGATAAGCCTCGTGGACTTCGATGGTCCCGGTGTCCAAATGAGGGTGAGAGGCGAACAGTGCTGTGGCGGCATCAATGTTCTCTGCCTCCACAATTGAATAGCCATTGGCAGGGAAGTTGCTTTCGGTGACACCGGTTGCGGACACCGTTCGGCCGTTGCCGAGGGGCATCCCGAAGTCGATGAGTGCCGGACCAGCCGCAACGGACCAGTCCATCCATCTCTTCATCTCGGCGTCGTTGTCTTCCGGGGATCGCTGCATTTGTTCTTCAGTGCTCACCGAAGATGAATACAACACAATGAATTTTGTCATGGTCGAGCCTCCAAGGGTTGCCTGCACGGTACGCTCCCCAGCACCTTCCAACCGAGATTCACCGGAACGTCCCAGTCGAACGCTGGGAAATACTCGCACCCCGCCCGTGGTTGGGTTCGGTGATGGAAGGATGACCACCGTGAGCGACTATGGGCACGAACTGCAGTTCGGGACGTTCATCACGCCGAGTGCGGCCAGCCCCGATCACGTGGTCACCTTGGCGGAGCTTAGCGACACGTTGGGGTACGACATCGTCACGTTTCAGGATCACCCTTACCAACCTGCGCTCCTTGACGCGTGGAGCCTGCTTGCTTTCGTCGCGGCCCGCACGACACGCATCCGACTGTCGGCGAATGTTGCGAACCTGCCGCTGCGGCTCCCGATCCTTCTCGCAAGAGCCTCGGCGACAATCGACCTGCTCAGTGGCGGCCGATTCGAGCTCGGGGTCGGAGCGGGAGGCTTCTGGGATGCGATCGAAGCGGCCGGCGGACGACGGCTCACTCCGGGGGAATCGGTTCAGGCGCTCGACGAAGCGATCGCGGTCATCCGTGCACTGTGGGCGGTCGATGAGCCGGGTGGCGCCCGTGTTGACGGCGAGTTCTATTCCGTGCGCGGTGCCAAGCGTGGGCCGGCGACACCTCACCCGATCGGTATCTCGATTGGCGCGTATGGACCGCGGATGCTGCGCCTCACCGGGCGCGTCGCGGACGGTTGGGTTCCGTCGTACGGCTACCTGAAGGACATCAACGCGCTCGCCGAAATGAATGCACTGATCGACGAGGGAGCCAGCGACGCAGGTCGTGCGCCGGCTGAGATTCGTCGCTGGATCAACATCGGCGCCGAGGACGCCACGGTCGAACGTCTCGTGCACCTCGCCGTCGACTTCGGGATGAGCGGGTTCATTCTTGCGGCAGATGAACCGGCAACGCTGGAGCGGTTTGCGGCGGAGGTCATCCCCGTGGTGCGCAACAAGGTTGCCAACGCTCGCGGGTGACCCTGTCGAGGCAGCCCTGACGTCGGCGCAGCCCTGACGCGCCGGTCCTAGGTTGGAGCGCATTGGACTGGTAGACTCGTTGAGGTTGATTTGGAACCGGGCATACGGCTCGGTCGTTCCGTTTCAACTGCGGAGCAGGCTGGCAAGATGCTGGTCACCGGTGGTGACTTTCCAGAAGTTTGATGCTCGGGTCTCGACAGGCTCGACCGGAAGATTCTGGCGAATTTCTACTGTTGATCAGAACCGGCGCCCGAGCGCAATCGCTGCGCGCCCCTGACTGCCTTGACTCTGCTCCGGCGTACGCGCCCGCATCCCACACGGGGATGGGGCACCAGCAAAGGAGAAAACCCCCACATGGAGGGTCCAGAAATCAAATTCGCCGAAGCCGTTTTGGATAACGGCAAGTTCGGTAAGCGCACGGTCCGTTTCGAGACCGGGCGCCTCGCGCAGCAGGCACAGGGTGCCGTCGCTGCCTACCTCGACGAAGACACCATGCTGCTGAGCGCCACCAGCGCCGGCAAGCACCCGAAAGACAACTTCGACTTCTTCCCGCTTACGGTGGATGTCGAGGAGCGTTCCTACGCGGCAGGCAAAATTCCCGGTAGCTTCTTCCGCCGTGAAGGCCGTCCGTCGACGGAGGCCATCCTGGTCTGTCGTCTGATCGATCGGCCACTGCGTCCGTCGTTCGTCGCAGGCCTGCGCAACGAGGTTCAAATTGTCATCACTGTCCTGAGCATCGCGCCGGGCGAGTTCTACGACGCGCTCGCGATCAACGCGGCCAGCGCGTCAACCCAGATCTCAGGACTACCGTTCAGCGGCCCCATCGCAGGCATCCGCATGGCGCTCATCCCTGGTTCAAACGGCGGCGACCAGTGGGTGGCGTTCCCGAAGTTTGAGCAGCTGCAGGAGGCCGTCTTCGACCTCACCGTTGCCGGTCGCATTGTGACCGACAAGAACGGCAACGAAGATGTCGCGATCATGATGGTCGAGGCGGAAGCCACCGAACACGCCTGGGAGCTCATCAAGGCTGGCGCGACCAAGCCGAATGAGGCAGTTGTCGCTCAGGGTCTTGAAGCGGCGAAGCCGTTCCTGGCCCAGCTTGTGAAGGCCCAGGCCGAAATGGCAGCACAGTCGGCGAAGGAGATCCAGGACTACCCGGTCTTCCCGCCGTACGAGCAGGCAACCTACGACGTTGTCGCGGGCCTCGCCTACGACGAACTGAAGGGCATCTACCAGATCGCCGGCAAGGTGGAGCGTCAGGAAGCTGACGACGCACTCAAGGCCCGCGTCAAGGATGCCGTCGCCTCGAAGGTGGAAGCCGGCGAATTGCCGGAATCCGCAAACAACCAGGTGAGTGCCGCCTACAAGTCGGTCACCAAGGTGATCGTGCGTGGACGCATCCTTACGGAGGGCATTCGCATGGACGGTCGTGGGCTTGCCGACATTCGCCCGCTGGATGCCGAAGTTCAGGTCATCCCGCGCGTACACGGTTCAGCAATCTTCCAGCGCGGAGAGACCCAGATCCTGGGTGTTACAACGCTGAACATGTTGAAGATGGAGCAGCAGATCGATTCGCTCGCCCCGGTCACGAAGAAGCGTTACCTGCACCACTACAACTTCCCGCCGTACTCCACCGGTGAGACCGGTCGGGTCGGTAGCCCGAAGCGTCGCGAGATCGGGCACGGCTTCCTTGCCGAGCGCGCCCTCGTGCCGGTGCTGCCGCCACGCGAGGAGTTCCCGTATGCGATCCGCCAGGTGTCTGAGGCTCTAAGCTCCAACGGATCGACGTCAATGGGTTCTGTGTGTGCATCCACCCTGTCGCTACTGAACGCCGGTGTGCCGCTGCGCGCCCCGGTTGCCGGTATCGCCATGGGGCTTGTCTCCGACACGATCGACGGCGAGACCCGCTATGCGGCGCTCACCGACATCCTTGGTGCTGAGGATGCCCTCGGCGACATGGACTTCAAGGTTGCCGGAACGAGCGAGTTCGTCACCGCGATCCAGT
>JBDSZO010000239.1:0-5562 GCA_039925105.1 Terrimesophilobacter sp.
GGAATTACGGTTGCGGTTACGGCTACGGCTCCGCTGCCCCTGGGTGCGCCCGCCCCCGGAACCGTCGTCACTGCCGTCACTGTCGCCGTCATCGCTTCCGGACGTCTCAGCCTGAACCGCTGTGTCCGCGTTCGGTGCGTCGTCCGTGTTCGCAGGCTTGTCCGTGCTCGCAGATTTCTTTGCGCTATCGGAGCTCGTAGCCTCGCCAGATTTGTCGATGTTATCCGACACCGCAGCAGCCTTCGACTTGCGGGCCGGCGCTGTCGTGGCAACCGGCGCTGTCGTGGCAACCGGCGTTGTCGTGGCAACCGGCGTTGTCGACACTTCCGGCGCTTCCTTGCCTGCGGTGGTCACAATGTCGGCACCGGCACCGGCACTGGCACTGGCACGGCGTGGCGCACGCTTCTTTGGCGCGTCGGTTTCCGTTTGGGCTGAGCCCTCTGCTGACTGAATCTCGGAGATGGTCTCCACGAGTTCTCCTTTACGAAGTTTGGAGGCGCCACTGATGCCAAGTTCCGCCGCGAGAGCATGAAGCTCCGGCAGTCGCATGGCGGCCAGTTTGACGCCTGTGTTCGGCCGGTTGGCCCGAACGTTTGGGTCGGTCACTTAAGAGATTTCCTTTTCCCCTTGCGATAAGGACTGTGCCGGTTGGCACACGAGTCTTCGCAACGGCGCTAGTCGCCATAAAGGTGAAGACGTGATTGCGCGGGTGCGCAGAGGACGCTTCGGACGAGTACTAGTGATTGTGCAACCAAGGCTTCCCGCCTAGATCAGGCGGACGCGTCTACCGGGTGCGTAACCACTGTAGCACCTTTGAAGTCAACGCCCAGCATGAGCGGCTGCCATACGGAACCCGAATTCTTTGCCACCAATTCCGCCGCCTGCAGGCGCTGGCTGGGGTCATTTCCCAACACCAGAACGGAGGGTCCAGCACCGGAAACCACTGCGGCAAGCCCGTGTGCCCGAAGCATCCGAATGAGCTCATCGGTTTCCGGCATGGCACTCGCCCGGTAACTCTGGTGCAGTCGATCCTCGGTCGCAGCGAGCAACAATTCCGGACTCTGAACGAGCGCTGCAACCAGGAGCGCGCTGCGAGAGACGTTGAAGATGGCGTCTTCGTGCGGGACGGATGCCGGTTGAAGGCTGCGTGCAAGTGCTGTCGACATGGCGGTATCCGGCACGAACACCACAGCGCTCACGCCACGGTGCGCGATCAATTTTTTGTGCTTCGGCCCTTCGTCGCCAACCCAGGCAATGGTGAGGCCACCGAACAGCGCCGGTGCCACATTGTCCGGATGTCCCTCCATCTCGGTCGCGAGTTCCAACAGGAGGGTCGAGTCAATCTCGACGATGCCGTCGAGCAGGCCTCTCGCCGCCATAATGCCTGACACTATTGCGGCACCGGAGGACCCGAGTCCGCGGCTGTGCGGAATAGAGTTGTTGGCGGTGAGGTTCAGGCCCGGCAAGTCAAAGCCGAAATGGTCGAAGGTGTGTTTGATGGCCCGGACGACAAGATTGGACTCGTCCGTCGGGACCTCGCCCTCGCCGATACCGTGCACGGTGACAGTCACGCCGGGCTCGGCCCGCACGGTGACCTCAAGGTCGTCGTACAGCGACAACGCGAGCCCAAGGGTATCGAATCCGGGGCCGAGATTTGCCGACGTCGCAGGAACCTTTACCGATACCGCGGTGCCAACGGCCACGGACGTGTTGTGTGCCATGGTCTGGTTCACTCCGACTTGCCAAGCCCGAGGAGGCTGGCAACCGCTGCAGTGTCGACCGGAACGACCGTCGGCGTGATGTCGGTACCATCCGGTCGGCGAACCGCCCACTGCGGGTCTTTCAGACCATGGCCGGTCACCGTCAAGACCACTGTCGAGCCTTTCGGAATTGCGCCCGCCTCCGCCCGTTCGAGCAACCCCGCAACGCTGATTGCGGATGCCGGCTCGACGAAGATCCCCACTTCTGCGGAAAGGATGCGATGAGCGCGAAGGATCTCCTCGTCGGAGAACATGCCGAAATAACCGTTGTTTGCGTCGCGCGCCTCCAGCGCAAGCGCCCAGGAGGCAGGGTTCCCGATGCGGATCGCACTGGCAATCGTTTCCGGGTTCTTCACCACGTGTCCGAGCACGAACGGTGCGCTTCCGGAAGCCTGGAAACCGAAAATGCGCGGGAGCTTTGTTGTCGTACCACGCGCCAGGTCTTCGGTGTAACCGCGGTTGTATGCGGTGTAGTTTCCGGCGTTGCCGACCGGGAGGATGTGGATGTCCGGCGCGTCACCGAGCACTTCGACCACCTCGAATGCCGCCGTTTTCTGACCCTCAATGCGGTCATTGTTGACCGAGTTGACCAGGTGAACCGGGTAGTTTGCATCAAGCTCGCGCGCAATTTCAAGGCAGTCATCAAAATTGCCCTGCACCTGGATCAGTTCAGCATTGTGGGCAATCGCCTGGGAAAGTTTGCCGATCGCGATTTTGCCTTCCGGTACCAGCACCGCAGCGGAAATTCCTGCGCGAACCGCGTAGGCTGCGGCCGACGCCGAGGTGTTGCCGGTAGAGGCGCAGATGACAACTTTGGCGCCGTGCTCGACTGCCTTGGACACCGCCATCGTCATTCCGCGGTCTTTGAAAGATCCGGTCGGGTTCATTCCCTCGAACTTGATCCAGACGTTGGCGCCGGTGCGCTCGGAAAGCACGTCGGCCGCCAGCAGAGGGGTTCCGCCCTCTCCGAGCGTCACAATCGGAGTTGCGTCGCTGACATCAAGGCGGTCGGCATATTCGCGGATGACACCACGCCACTGATTGGCCATGATCACAGTCCCTCTACTCTCAACACGGACACAACGGATTTGACAACGGATGATGCAGATAGGGCTGCCACCGTTGCCGCAAGGGATGATTCGGCCGCCTCGTGAGTGCCAATGACTAGGGTAGCGGTGGGCGCGGGATGCTCGTGACCTGCACCGCCGACCTGCACGTCACCGTGCTCAATGGTCTGTTCGACAGTTTCCACCGACACTTCGTGCTCGCTGAACAGGCCAGCAATTTCGGCGAGAACACCGGGACGATCGACTACGGCCAACGTGATTTGGTAGCGGGTTCTGACGCTCGACATCGGCAGCACCGGCAGGTTCGCGTGCGTTGACTGGGACACACCGGGGCCACCGATGACGTGGCGTCTGGCCGCGCTGACCACATCGCCAAGAACCGCGGAGGCCGTCTCAACTCCCCCGGCCCCTGCCCCGTAGAACATGAGGTCTCCGGCGGCTTCGGCTTCGACGAAAACCGCGTTTTTCGCGCCATGGACGGCGGCCAGCGGATGATCCTGAGGCACGAGCGCAGGGTACACGCGTGCGCTGACACCCTCAACGCCCTCTGCGTCGACCAACCGCTCGCAGATTGCGAGCAACCGCACGACGTACCCTGCTTTCTTGGCTGCATTCACCTGGGCCAGGGTGACCCCGGTGATGCCTTCTCGGTGCACCGCCTCCAGCGGAACGGAGGTGTGAAAAGCGATTCTGGCAAGAATTGCCGCCTTCTGGGCGGCATCGTATCCCTCGACGTCGGCCGTCGGGTCCGCCTCCGCGTAACCAAGTTCACTGGCGGTGGCCAACGCCTCCTCCTGGCTAACTCCGTGAGTGTCCATGCGGTCGAGAATGTAGTTGGTGGTTCCGTTGACGATGCCAAGGATGCGCTTGACGCGGTCGCCGGCGAGGCTGTCCTGCAGTGGCCGGATGATGGGGATCGCACCGGCAACGGCGGCCTCGAAGTACAGTTGTGCGCCGACCTGTTCTGCGGCTTCAAAGAGTTCAGGACCATGGGTGGCCAGCAGGGCCTTGTTGCCGGTGATCACGTCAGCGCCCGAGTTCAGCGCCTGCAGGATGTAGCTTCGTGCAGGCTCCAACCCGCCGAGAAGCTCGACAACAATGTCTGCACCGAGAATGAGCGACTCAGCATCGGTGGTCAGAAGATCTTTCGGAATGTCAGCGGTACGTGGCGCATCGACGTCGCGAACGGCGATACCGACGAGTTCCAACCCTGCACCGACCCGCTCCGCGAGCTCGGGCCCGTGCTCGAGCAGAATCGACGCCACCTGGGCACCGACATTGCCTGCACCAAGAAGTGCTACCCGCAGGTTTCGGTATTCGATCATTCGACGCCTCCTTCGATTCCGACATCGCGTGCCAGTAACTCGGTCTCCGATTCACGCCGAATCAGCAGGCGAGCCTGCGCATCAGCGACGGCGATGACCGCCGGGCGCGGAAGATAGTTGTAGTTGCTTGCCAGCGACCAGCAGTACGCTCCGGTTCCCGGAACCGCCAGCAGGTCGCCGGGGCGAACGTCGGCGGGGAGGTAGTCGGCGTTCACAACAATATCGCCACTCTCACAGTGTTTTCCGGCAACGCGCACGAGTTCAGCATCGGCATCGGATGCGCGATTCCCAATTCGAACCGAATAGTCGGCCTGGTACAGCGCCGGCCGGACGTTGTCGCTCATTCCGCCGTCGACACTCACGTATCGCCGTACCGCGCTCTCGCCGTCGTCCGTCGTCACGACGACATCCTTGATCGTTCCCGCCTCGTAGAGCGTGACACCGGCGGGACCGATGATTGCCCGCCCAGGCTCGATGGCGATTTTGGGAACCGGAATGCCCAGAATTTTGGCTCGGGTTGCCAGTTCGGTGGCCATGCTGCGGGCGATGTCTTCAAGCGGTGTGACCTGATCGGCAGAGGTGTAGGCGATGCCGAAACCTCCGCCAAGGTTCAGTTCCGGTACGGGCCCCCCGCCCACCAGGGCGGCGTGAACCGGCATCAGGCGTTCGATAGCCCGATTGAAGCCTGCAGCGTCAAAGATTTGCGATCCGATGTGTGAGTGTAATCCGAGGAAGTTCAGCGAGTCGAAGGAGCGAATGTGCCGCACATGTTCGGCAACATCCACTAGGGCGATACCAAACTTTTGATCCTCCCGCGCTGTCGCAAGGTAGTCGTGGGTGTGCGCGTGCACGCCGGTATTGACTCGCAGGCGAACCGACTGCGTGACACCGTGCCGGCTCGCCGCCGCAGCGACCCGCTCGATTTCTATCCAGCTGTCGATGACGATGGCGCCGACCCCTGCAGCGATCGCCCGGTCAATCTCGGCTGAGCTCTTGTTGTTTCCGTGGAACCCCAACAGCCGCCCCTCGACTCCTGCAGCGAGCGCGACAGCGAGTTCTCCGCCGCTGGCAACATCCACGGAAAGCCCCTCGTCGACCATCCATTTCGCGACCTGTGTCGACAGAAAAGCTTTGCCAGCGTAGTACACGGTCACCTCCGCCCCACAGTCTGCGAATGCACTCTGGAACGCGGTGCGGATGGTTCTGGCGCGAGCGCGCGCATCCGCCTCATCGACGACGTACAGCGGCGTTCCATAGCGCGCGACGAGGTCGCTCACACTGACGCCACCGAGTTGAATCACCCCTTCTTCAGTGCGCCTGGCACTGTGCGGCCACACTCCGGGCGCGAGCGCATTGGCGTCAGCGGGCAGCACCAGCCACGAAGGGGCGAGCGGATTGGCTGTCACTTCG
>JBDSZO010000240.1:0-2709 GCA_039925105.1 Terrimesophilobacter sp.
GCGAGTGTGAACATGGAGTGGTTGAGGGCGTGGAATCCGGCGAGGGTGATGAACTGGAACGCGTACCCCATCGCCGCGAGCTCGCGCTGGAAGGTTGCGATCTGGTCGTCGTCAAGGTGGCTCTTCCAGTTGAACGACGGCGAGCAGTTGTAGGCAAGCTTCTTGCCTGGGAACTCGGAGTGGATGCTTTCGGCGAAAGTTCGCGCGAGTTCGAGGTCCGGCTCGGCACTCTCCACCCAGATCAGGTCGGCATATGGCGCGTAAGCGTGGCCACGGGCCAGCACGGTCTCGATGCCCGGCGTGGTCTCGTAGAACCCTTCCGCGGTGCGCTCACCGGTGATGAACGGCTGGTCGCGCTCGTCGATGTCGCTGGTGATCAGGGTTGCCGCGAGCGCGTCGGTGCGAGCGATGACGATCGTCGGGACTCCCGAGACGTCGGCCGCGAGGCGGGCCGCGTTGAGCGTGCGGATGTGCTGGCGGGTCGGGATGAGCACTTTGCCGCCCATGTGGCCGCACTTCTTCTCGCTGGCGAGCTGGTCCTCCCAGTGCACGCCGGCAGCCCCGGCCTCGATCATGGAAAGCATCAACTCGTAAGCGTTGAGCGGTCCACCAAAGCCGGCCTCGGCATCCGCAACAATCGGGGCCATCCATTCTCGACTGTCCTGCTCAACCTGGGATGCACGAAGCAGTGCGTTGTTGATCCTCCGCACAACGGCGGGCACCGAGTTCGCCGGGTACAGGCTCTGATCCGGGTAGGTCTGACCGGACAGGTTCGCGTCTGCGGCAACCTGCCAACCGGAAAGGTAGATGGCTTCGAGGCCTGCACGAACCTGCTGCACGGCCTGGTTACCGGTCAGCGCACCGAGAGCGTTGACCCATTCGCGATCCTGGATCAGCTGCCACAGGTTCTCGGCGCCACGGCGGGCCAGGGTGCGCTCTTCCCGAACGCTCCCGCGCAATGCGATGACGTCTTCTGCAGAGTAGTCGCGGGTGATGCCGCTCCAGCGGGCCTGCGTCTTCCACTGGGTTTCCAGCTGCTCCGCGGTTTCGGTTTGGTCGCCTGCCTTGGCTGGTCGTGTGGTGCTCATGATGTTCCTTACGCAATTCGTGGTGTGCCCGAGCGGGCTGTTGTGGTGTGTGTTTCCACTCTTCGCGATGGAAGCCACCCTCGCCCCGGATTCCGCACCAGAAGATTTTGCATTCTTCGGCCGAACAGAAATCTGCGGAATCGATCGTCCTAAGTGCGAACTCAGGAGGACAGATGGCCTTTTTGCTACGGATTCCGTTTCAATTTGACATCCATGCAGCGGTAATCGTTGCAGTCGCCATGGATATCGGGTTGACTGGCTCTGAGCTCGTGAACCAAGTAGCGAGTCCGGAAGGCCAACAACGACGTGACCATTCCCATGAAAACCGCACCATCAGACAGGGCGTCCGACGCGACAGATGCTGCGCTTGACGAGCCAACCGGCACCGTGGTGCTGGAGAACGTGACCAAACGTTTCGGCACCGCCACCGCTGTCGACGCGATCAACCTTCGAGTGGAGCCGGGCGAATTCCTTTCCCTGCTTGGCCCTTCCGGGTGCGGTAAGACAACCACGCTGCGGATGCTCGCCGGTTTCGAACAACCGGACGAAGGGTCCATCCGGATCTCCGGCAAGGACGTGCTCGGCATGCCTCCCTATAAGAGGAATGTCAACACGGTGTTTCAGGCGTACGCGCTGTTTCCGCACTTGACCATCGCCGAGAACGTCGCCTACGGGCTCCAGCAGACCAAGGTGTCGAAGTCTGAGATTCGCACGCGAGTAGCGGATGCGCTCGACATGGTTCGCATGCGCAGTTTCGCGGATCGCAAGCCGCAGCAACTTTCCGGCGGCCAGCAGCAACGCATTGCGCTCGCCCGGGCGCTCGTCAACCGGCCGTCAGTGCTCTTGCTCGACGAGCCGCTGGGGGCGCTTGACCGTCAGCTTCGCGAAGAGATGCAGTTGGAGCTCAAACTCCTGCAATCGCGCGTGGGCATTTCCTTCATTTTCGTCACCCACGACCAGCATGAAGCGCTCTCGATGAGCGACCGGATCGCCATCATGCGCGAAGGCCACATTGAGCAGCTTGCGGATGCCGACACCATCTACGGTGCTCCAAAGAGTGCTTACGTTGCCGGATTCATCGGGCAGCAGAACTTCTTTGAGGCCACCGCGCAGGATGCCACAACGGCGAAGTCCGCCGTTGGCACGGTCACCACCTCCAATGTCAACCCGAACGTGAAGGTTGGCGAGAGAATGGTCGCCGCGGTACGTCCAGAGTTCGTCGAACTTGCGGCCGCATCCGACGGCGCGAACGCGGGGAGTGCCGCAAATAGGTTCGACGGGACAGTGCTCAGTTCCTCGCATCTGGGCGAAACGGTGCAATTCCTTGTCGACCTCGGCAACGAGGTGTCGATCCAGGCCCGCCTGCCAACGCCCACCGCGCCCCGCCTTTCAGACGGAGACAGTGCGACCGTCACATTCTCACCGGGCAGCGTGCAATTTTTTCCATCCGAATCAACCGAAGCGCAGCACGAAACGACACAGCACGAAACAACGCAGCACAGCCAATCCAAGGAGTGATTACACATGACTGAAGAGCCGATCCGCATCCTCGCGCCGAGGGAAGCAATTCCGACGATCAAGCGTGAACTCTCGCGCAGAAACTTCCTGGCATTCTCTGCCG
>JBDSZO010000241.1:0-8078 GCA_039925105.1 Terrimesophilobacter sp.
GCGTTTAGACTTGCCGTGGTCCGCAAGGGCCAATGCCGGGCCGCAGTAACCCCGGGCTCCAATATTCGCCGCTTCGAGCGGCCTCGCGCCGAGAGGCGTTCTGCGGCCCGGCTAACTCAGCAATCCACCTTCTCCCACCAATCCGATAGTTCGGGTGCGACGAACTACTGGTATGCCCAGTGCAGTAACGGAACGCGAGAGGGTGAATGGTACGCAGGTTTCAGGAATGTTTGACAAGCTTGAACCCGTGCCACTGCCTTCCGCCGATGAACGGGAAACCGCCGAGCCGATTCAGAACCTTCTGACTCGAGTAGCGAGCGGCGACCAGGGCGCGTTCAGCGAACTTTACGACGCGACTGCGCCAAGGCTGTTGGGGCTCATTAAACGGGTTCTCATCGACCATGCGCAATCTGAGGAGGTCGCGCAGGAGGTGTACCTGGAGATTTGGCAGAACGCGCCACGATTCGATCGTGCGAAGGGTTCTGCCATGACCTGGATGCTCACCATGGCACATCGGAGGGCGATAGACCGGGTACGGTCGGCGCAATCCGGTCGAGACAGGGACATCAAGATTGGAATCAGGGATTTCGACAGCGGATACGACAACGTGTCCGAGACGGTAGAAACGAAAATTGAGAGTGAGAGGGTGAAAGTCGCGATGACCAGGTTGTCTGACGTGCAACGTCAAGCGGTGACCCTTTCCTACTACGGCGGGTACACCCAAACCGAGGTGGCTGACATGCTCAGCATTCCGCTCGGAACGGTAAAAACCAGACTGCGAGATGGAATGATCCGACTGCGTGACGAACTGGGGGTGGCATCATGAGCCTCACACCACGCGAACAGGCCGACGTTGAGGCTGCTTTGGGTTTGGCGGTTGCGCCCGTGACTCCCTCGCCGGACCTGAAGGCCAGCATCATGGCAAAACTTGCCACGACGCCGCAACTGCCTGCAGAAACTGAGACAACCGCGCCGGTCGTCCCTTCGGCAGCCGAGCACAAAGCCCAAACCCGGTGGTTCACCAGGCCGTTGCCTATCCTTGTGGCTGCCGCAGCCGCGGTGATGCTGTTTGTTGGCGGAACCTTTCTCGGCATGGGGATCAATACTCAGCCAGCCCAGGACCTCCAGGCAACCAGTCTGGCCACATTGACCTCAGCCTCCGACTTGCAACGAGCATCCAGCACGCTCAGCGATGGCGCGACGGCGACACTGATTTGGTCGCTCGACCAGCAGCGGTCGGCGCTTCTCGTCAGTGACCTGCCAAAGCTCCCTGACGGCAAGACCTACCAGCTGTGGTACATCGACAGCGCCGGTCCGCGGTCTGCAGGAACATTTGACGCATCCGCGACGTCCACCACCTGGCGGGTTCTGGACGGCGAAATGCGCGGAGGCGACACCGTTGGCGTGACAGTTGAACCGGCAGGGGGCTCCACGGCGCCCACGACGGAGCCGATCGTCGCCATCGCCAGCGCCTAGTTTCTTTCCAATCCGATTTGCCCCCGACTCCGAAGAGTGAGTGTCTGCGACATTCGCAGGCCACTGTAGAGGAGGAAAATCGTGAGCACATCACCGAACCGCCTGGTGGGAGTCGTCTTTGGGGCGGTCTATCTGCTGGTTGGACTTTTGGGGTTCACCGTGACGAGTGGCGTTGGGTTCTTCGCCACGAGTGGTGGACTGCTGTTGGGAATTTTTGAGGTCAACAACTTCCACAACGTCGCGCACTTGCTGATCGGGGCCGCACTGGTCATCGGCGGTATCACGAGCACCAGGGCTGCGAAGGGCGTGAACACCACTATCGGTGCTGCCTACCTGCTGCTCGGCATCATTGGGTTGTTCCTCGTCGGGACCGCATTCAACGTGCTCGCGCTGAACGCACCAGACCACATCCTGCACTTCGCCAGTGCGGTTGTCCTGATGGGTGCCGGTCTTGGTGCAGACAAGTCATCCCGCATGGTTACGGCGTAAGGGGACGGCGACGTGCCACAGATCACACGAAGCTGGTTAGCCTTCTCTGCCTTAGGGGCTGGCGTGATCCTGCTGGCGCTTGCACCGGGCGCAGGGATCCCGGTCGCGGCACCCCTGGTCGGACTCGGAGTGTTCGAGTTCGGCTGGGGTGTCGCGGTTCTGTATCGCGATCAACTCGTTGCGCCGCGCGGTATGCGCGTTGTTGCACTTCTTCCGCTCATCGGCTGGGCTGCACTTCTGCTTGCGGCCGTCGCTTTCCAGAGTCCAGCCATCACTGCTGGGCTCGGTGTTTTCCCGATGGCGGTTGTGTCGCTCTTCAACCTCGTGCTTGTCGCGGTGTTGAGTGTTGGCCTCCGAAAGCTGAGCGGTGCTAACGACCGCACAACGCCCAGTAAACGGTCCAGCCGGGTTGGCCCGGTTCGCTACCTTTTAGCGCTCATGATCGGCGGGATCGCAGTGTCGCTTCTGACGACACCCGCCCTCGCATCCACCCAGGCCGGAGTCGACAACCCGCACGCTAACCATGGCGGGCAGACAACCACTGAGCTCCACATCCCGGAACACAGCGGTCACTGACGGCGCAATGTTTGACATGCTGGGGGAGTGAGTGAAAGTCCAGAGCCCAAGTCTGTTGGCATGATCACGCGCCGCCAGGCTGCACTGCGTCTTGACGTGACGTTGGAGATGGCGAAGCGCCATGGACTGCCGTCGCGGATGTCGGAAACCGAACTCGTTGCGATGGAGGAAAGCCCTCCGGCCTGGCTAGCTCAGTCGCGGGCCAACCGCACCGGGAAGCGGCCAGTGTGGGTCACGCTGCAGTGCGACATCTGTGGGTTCACTGAGGTTGCAAGGCCCAAGAAATGGTGGCCCGAGTTCACCTATCTGAGTTGCTCCCACCATCCGGCCGACGAACTACCGACGCCAGCGCCTGATCTTGCGCGCAGCGAGTATGACGGTGTTGGCGGACGTTTTATCGGGATCGTCGACCAGTAACCGTTCAGAATCCGCCCACCGGGCGCCACAGTGTCGCAATCGATGCTGAATCAAACGTGCTTGTGAACTGACCGCGGTGCGTGAATCCGGCCCGCTCGTAGCGATGATTGTTTGCCGGGTTGGTTGACTCCAGATAGGCGGGTAAATGTTGCGCGTCGAACTGTTGGAGATTTTCGCGCAGAAGTTGTTGGCCGACCCCACGGCCACGATGGTCCGGGTCCGTGGCAAGCAAACTCAGGTACGCGTGCGGTTCCTCCTGAGGTCGGGCCGCGGTGAAACGGTCCCACAGCTCAAGCATCGCGGGTTTCGACGCGGCGGGGAGGCTGGTCTCGACGACAGAGAGCACGTCGGCTTCCTGACTCTCGGTCATCTCGTCGCACCCGGGCGGAAGCCAGACCGCGACGGCCGACGCCCCCTCAGCCAGGTACACGCTCGAGTGTCGCATCGCGCCCTCGACGTAGGGTCGCCAAAAGGCTGCGCAATGGTCCGTGCTGCCGTCAGGACGGGCAAGCGCGACGCCCCACACCGGGTCAGTCGTGAACGCGCGCGCGATGATCTCGACGACACGATCAACGTCGGCCATTCCCGCTACGGCAACCATGCGCCAACGCTACAGTCTCATCACCTCGTGAATGATGAAGCAGTCCTAACCAAACTTGCCGGAGACGTAGTCCTCCGTTGCCTGCACTGAAGGCCTCGAGAAGATTGTTGTGGTGTCGTCGTACTCGATGAGCTTGCCCGGCTTGCCGGTACCAGCAATATTGAAGAATGCGGTGCGGTCGGACACCCGGGATGCCTGCTGCATGTTGTGCGTGACGATCACGATCGTGTACTCCTGCTTGAGATCCTCGATGAGGTCCTCGATGGCGAGCGTGGAGATCGGGTCGAGCGCGGAACACGGCTCGTCCATCAGAAGCACATCCGGCCGCACAGCAATCGCCCGCGCAATGCACAACCGCTGCTGCTGGCCGCCGGAAAGCCCGGAGCCTGGCAAGGGCAACCGGTCCTTGACCTCGTTCCACAGGTTTGCGCCCTTCAATGCGCGCTCAACCAGGTCGTCGGCATCCGATTTTGGCATCCGCCGGTTGTTGAGCTTGACGCCCGCGAGCACATTGTCCCGAATCGACATCGTCGGGAACGGGTTTGGCCGCTGGAACACCATGCCGACCTGCCGACGCACCAAAACCGGGTCGACACCTGGCGCGTACAGGTTGTCGCCGTCAATGAGCACCTCACCCTCAACGTAGGCGCCGGGGATGACCTCATGCATCCGGTTCAGCGTGCGCAGGAAAGTCGACTTGCCGCACCCGCTCGGCCCAATGAACGCGGTCACTGTTCGTGGTTCGATCGTGAGCGTGACATCCTCAACAGCTTTGAACTTGCCGTAGTAGACGTTGAGGTCGTTCACTTCGATGCGTTTTGACACGGTGAGCCTTTTCTTTTCTTTCGGGTTAGCGCCCGAGCTTGGGCGAGAAAATCTTCGCGACGAGGCGCGCAATCAGGTTGAGCAGCATCACAATCAGGATGAGCGTCAGTGCGCCGGCCCACGCCCGGTCAATATACGGCTGAACATCCGACCCTGGGTTCGCGTACTGCGTGTACACGAACAGTGGCAACGCCATCATCCTGCCGTTGAACAGGTCGTAGTTCATGCTCGCGGTGAAGCCAGAAATGATGAGCAGCGGAGCGGTTTCGCCGATCACGCGGGCGATCGCCAGGGTGACACCGGTGGTGATTCCGGCGATGGAAGTGGGAATAACCACCTTGAGAATGGTGAGCCATTTCGGCACGCCGAGAGCGTAGCTGGCCTCCCGCAACTCGTTCGGTACGAGCTTGAGCATCTCTTCGCTGGAGCGGACAACGGTGGGCACCATCAGCAGGGTGAGGGCAACAGCACCACCGAATCCGGAGCGGATGCCGGGGTCGCCGGTGATGAGCGCGAACAGGGCGAACGCGAACAGCCCGGCGACAATGGACGGGATCCCGGTCATCACGTCGACGAAGAAGGTGATGGCGCGCGCGAGGTGCCCGCGTCCGTACTCCACAAGGTAGATCGCGCTCAGCAGGCCGATCGGCACCGAGATGAGCGTCGCCATGCCGGTGATCTCGAGTGTTCCGACGATCCCGTGCAGGGCGCCGCCGGAGAACTGTTCGGTGCCCGCCCCCACAATGTTTCGCATCGACTGGGTGAAGAACGCGATGTCGAACCGTTTCGAACCGTCGACGGCAACGGTGAACAGCAGCGAGATCAGCGGCAGGAGGGCGATGACGAATGCGGTGGACACCAGGGAGGTGACGAGTCGGTCGCGTGCTTTTCGGGCCCCCTCCACCAGGTAGGAGATCGTGACGAGAAGCACGTCGAACAACACTGTGCCAAAAAATACGACCCCGACAATGTTGTAGTTGGGTGTCTCTTCCGCCGCGGCGATGAACCCGAATGTTATGGCGAAGATTGCCCAGCTGCCGAATAAAAGCGCCCACGGGGCCCACTTCGGTAACCGTGCAGAGGTCAGGGTGTTGACAATACCGTTGCGAGCGCCGGTGCCGGTGCCGTTGCGGGTTGGGGTGGCGGTCATCAGTTTGACCCCGAAAATGCTTTGCGGCGGTTGATGACTATGCGGGCGGCCATGTTGACCAGGAGGGTGATGACGAACAGGATCAGGCCCGTGGCGATGAGGGCGTTGACTCCGACACCGTGGGCTTCCGGAAAGTTCAGGGCAATATTTCCGGCGATGGTCGGCGGGTTTGCGGATCCCGTGAGCACGAAGTTGATCACGAGTGCGGGGGAGAGCACCATAGCAACCACCATGGTTTCGCCAAGCGCGCGGCCGAGTCCGAGCATGGATGCGGAGATGATGCCGGGCATCCCGAACGGGAGGACTGCGGTCTGGATCATCTCCCAACGGGTAGCTCCGAGGGCGAGCGCCGCTTCTTCGTGCAGGACCGGGACCTGCAAGAACACTTCGCGGCAGACTGCGGTGATGATGGGGAGGATCATGACGGCAAGAACTATTGCGACCGTCAGGATGGTGCGCCCGGTCCCCGAGACGGGCGCGGCGAAGAAGGGGAGCCAGCCGAAGTTGTCGACCAGCCACGCGTAGCCGGGTTGAACGAACGGGGCAAGAACTTTGATGCCCCACAGGCCGAACACGACCGACGGTACTGCGGCGAGCAGGTCGATGATGTAGCCGAGCGTCTGGGCGATGCGTCGGGGCGCGTAGTGGGAGATGAACAGTGCGATGCCGAGTGAGATGGGGAGCGCCATGAGTAGGGCAAGGCCGGCAGCCCAAACGGTGCCGAAGGCGAGCGGGGCGACGTAGGCCCAGAAGCTGGTTGGTGCGGTGGGTAGCTTCGAAGGGTCGACGACGAGTGCGGGGATGCTTTGGGCGATGAGGAATACTGCGACCGCGCCGAGCGCGGTGAGGATGATGACCCCCGCGGCAAGCGCGCTGCTCGCAAAGACGCGGTCCGCTGGACGGGACCGGGCCTTTACTCGCGTACTTGCCGCGGGTGCGCTCACTTGATCGTCTCGATCACAGTGGCGACTTTAGCCGAGAGTTCAGCTGAGAGGGGTGCAGCTCCTGCAGACTTTGCCGCCTCTGCCTGCCCTGCAGGACTTGCGACGTAGCCTGCATACGCTTTCACGAGCGCGCCCGTTGCCGGGTCCGCGTATTCCTGGCACAGGATGAGGTAGCTGACCAGGACGAGCGGATAGTGGGACGGGTCTGTGGTTGTGCGATCGAGAGCGATCGCGATGTCGTTTGCGCTTCGACCTTCGACCAGTGGTGACCCCGTCACGACTTCGGCTGCTGCGGAAGCGGAATAGTCGATGAAGGTGTCGCCAACTTTCAGGGAGGCAACCCCGAGGTCGCCTGCCCGGGATGCATCCGCGTAACCGATCGTGTTGTGGCCGTGTGTGACGGCGCCGACAACGCCCGACGTGCCCTGGGCCGCCTCGCCGCCCGAGTAGGGGAAGGTGTCGGCGGCGGGGGCGTCCCAAATCGTTGGCGCAGTCTTGGCGAGGTAGTCGGCGAAGTTCTTTGTCGTCCCTGAGTCGTCAGAGCGGTGCACTGCCGTGATCGTGGCGGCGGGGAGGTTTGCGCCTGGGTTGAGTGCAGCTATTGCTGGGTCGTTCCAGGTGGTGATTTCGCCTTTGAAGATTTTCGCGATGGCCGCAGGGTCGAGTTTGAGTTCGTCGATACCGTCAACGTTGAAGATGAGGGCGATCGGTGAAATGTAGATTGGGATGTCGATCGCTTTGGTGCCGGGCATGCATGCGGCAAAGTCGCCAGCGAGTTCTTCTGTGCTGAGTGCGGAGTCTGACCCCGCATAGGCGACACCGCCGCTGATGAATGCCTTGCGGCCTGCTCCGGAACCGTCGGGCGAGTAGTTGATTGTGACGGCCGGGTTGGTGATTTGGAAGGCGGCGACCCAGGCGTCGGACGCGCTTCCTTGCGATGATGCGCCAGAGCCGTTGAGTTCGCCGGAAAGCGTGTCCCCGGTGCCGGGTTGCTGCATTTCATTTGCCGCGCAGGAGGATAGGAGAATTGTGCCGAGTATGGCGAAGGCGGTAAGCCTGGTCGCACGCAAGGAGTTCACTGTGTTGTTTCCCTTTCGAGGGCTCTCGTTGTGGGGTCGTTTTCGACCCCACGCAGGATGCTAGGAAGGCACGGTTAACCACTGTGCGCTCTCTCGGTGAACACGAGATTAACGACTTCGGAAGATTAGTTACCACGGCAGCGTGAGTCAGATTTTCAGCGTGCCGGTTACCTGCGCTTTGCGTGCACGACGGTGATTCTGCAATCGCCTCGTTGACCTCGAAAAGCGGGCCGCGAGCTGGTTCAGAACGGTGGTGGTGTTTCGACGGTTTTCGGGTTGGGTTCTGGGTCAGCTTCTGGGTTGCTGAAGTGGGGTCCGGGTGGTGGCTGTGTGGTGATCAGGTTGCCGTGTGGGCTGGTCCATTCCAGAGTGCCGGGGCTGGTTTGTTTCACCGTCCAGCCGCCGTGATGTTTGAGGGTGTGATGCCACCGACACAGGTGGGCCAGGTTTTCGGGGGTGGTGGTGCCGCCGTGTTCCCAGGCAAGGGTGTGGTCGATGTCGCAGTGCCGGGTGTTCCGGTT
>JBDSZO010000242.1:0-4385 GCA_039925105.1 Terrimesophilobacter sp.
ACCAGAACCAACAAGATTCCGATCGTCTTGCGCAGCCAGCCGGCAGGGTTTGTCAGCCAGCCGAGCTTGCGCGCAAACGCCTGGCCGAGCAGGCCGACAATCAGCAGCGTTGCGGCAAGCCCGAGCGAGTACACGACGATGTAGGTGACACCTTCGGCAAACGACACCGGCAGCACGACCGCGAGAATCAGTGCGTAGGTGGGGGAGCAACTGCTGAACGTCGGGCCGAGGGCCGCACCGAGCAGGATGTCGCCGCCGACTCCACCGCGACGGTATGACCTGTCCATCGCGGCATTGGCCCGATTCTGCAGACCGGTCGCCATCATCACGCTCTCCCACAACCGCGGGAACAGCATGGTCAACCCGAACAACAACACGATGCCGCCCGCGATCAGCTGCCACACCAGTTGCGGCACCCCCAAAAGCGCAGTCGTCGCCTTCAGCAGCAGGGTGAACAGGATGACGGAAGCTGCCAGGCTGAGCGCGATCACCAACGGCCGCAACCACTGGCGGTCGGGACGGCGGCCACCGGCATCCGTCCGAACGATCGACCCGCCAACGATCACCGGCAACAGCGGAAGCACGCAGGGTGCCGCGACCGTCAGGATGCCGGCAACGAACGACAGCAGGAGCAGGCTGAACACGGTCTCTCCTGGCCTAGGCGAGCGCGTCGATGACGAGCTTCAGGCCCAGATCGCCGCCGTAGGGAACAAACTTCTCGAGCTCGTTGCCGGAAGCGTCGACCTTCACGAAGGTGGTTTGGATTGTCACGCCGTACTTTTGGCGCAGATCCTGGTTGCTGTCGTAGTCGACTTTGATGATGGTCACGCCATCCGGCACACCATTGCTGGTGATCTCTGACTCGATCTGGCGGCAGGAGGGGCACCACGGGGCGTGAAAGAACAAGAGTGTGGTGCCGGACGCGTCCGCGATGGCTGTCGGAGAATAGTCGACATACGTGCCAGAGCCTGTCGAAGCAGACGGCTGGCCATCGGATGACGGAGTCGAATCCTGGCCGGACTGGCTAACATTGCCGGCATTCTCGGGCATCGATCTGGTCAGCGCGTAGCCAACCACCGAGCCGACAACGAGCACGGCAGCCGCGAGCAGAATGATCAGCGTCCTCCGGTTCATGCCCGAAAGCCTGACACAGAACAATGGAGTCGGCTGGGAATCTTCATCGGCTGAAAACCATTGTCAGACCGATACCGCCGTGTGCCAGTCCGGTAATCACGATTTTCCGGCTGGCTCCCACCCGATGGCGGGCGCGATGTGCTTTGCGATCGTCTCGAGAAGGTGGGTGTTGTAGTCGACCCCAAGCTGGTTGGGAACGGTCAACAGCAGGGTGTCGGCATCGCGCACGGCGGCATCCTTCACGAGCTCCTCAACGATTTTTTCCGGCTCGCCGACATAGCTCTTGCCAAAACGAGCGAGCCCGCCGTCAAGGTGCCCGACCTGGTCGCTGCGTTCACGCGATCCCATGCCGCCGAAATATTCGCGATCCAGATCGGAGACAATCGGAAGGATGCTGCGGCTCACCGAGACCCGCGGCTCCCGCCCCCAGCCGGCTGCCTTCCACGCCTCCCGGTACAGTGCGATCTGTTCGGCCTGAAGCTCGTCGAACGGCACCCCGGTGTCCTCAGTGAGCAAGGTAGAGCTCATCAGGTTCATTCCCTGTTCTGCCGTCCACACTGCGCTCACGCGAGTGCCGGAACCCCACCAGATGCGATCGGTCAGGCCAGGCGACTGCGGCTGGATGGCCAGCGCGCCATCGACGCCGGTCATCTTCGGGTCTGCCTTGGCGACACCTGCCCCGGCGATAGCGGCGCGGAAGATCTCGGTCGTGGTACGGGCGAGGTCGGCGTCCGTTGCTGGGTCCACTGGCACGTGACCGAACGATTCGTAGCCGCGCAGAGCTGGCTCCGGTGACCCGCGGCTGATTCCAAGCTGCAACCGCCCACCGCTGATCAGGTCGGCCGCTGCGGCATCCTCCGCCATGTACAACGGGTTCTCGTAACGCATGTCGATGACGGCTGTGCCGATCTCAATGCGCTTCGTCCGCGCACCGATGGCAGCCAGCAGCGGGAACGGCGAAGCAAGTTGCGGTGCAAAGTGGTGCACGCGCACGAACGCGCCGTCGACGCCGAGCTCTTCGGCAGCAACCGCGAGATCTATCGTCTGGAGCAGAGCGTCCTGTGCGGTTCTCGATTGCGAACCAGGGATGGGTTGCCAGTGGCCGAAGGAGAGAAATCCGATGCGCTTCACTGCATGCTCAGCATTGAAAGGCGAAAGTATATTCCCTCAAACCGGCAAACCGACGTGTCCGATCGCGGCATCGCGGCCCAGCACGCATAATCGAAGGGTGACGCGCGAACCGGATGCCGACAGCCCTCTCGACAAACTTGGTCGAGAGATCGAGCTGCTGGCCTCTGCCGCGCTCGACAGGCAGGACACCTCCCAGGAGTTGTTCGATCGTGCCGCAGTGCTTCGCAACAACGCCATGGGCATTATCTACCACGGTGACGGTTCAAGCGAACAGGAACGGATAGGGCGCCTGCTTGCACTCGTTCCAGCGCTGCTCACTGTCGTCGAAGAGGCGCGCGACACCATTGCTCGGTTGCGAGAGCTTTCCGGTGAGCAGGACACCGAAAAGATGGTCAGCGAGTATGACGCAGCCGGGCGTTCAGCGCCGTCGCGGCCCAACTGGAACGAGTAGGGGTTCCATTCCCTGCGAGAACCTCAGTGAGCGGACTGTGCCGTTAGCTTGACTTGCGGCGCCGTGCGGACCGGATGCTGAGCAACGCTATTCCGGCCGCGATCCCTGCCGCCGCGATCCATGGGATCAGTATTCCGACAACCACGAGCACTCCTGCCAAGAAGCCGACGAAACTGTTCCAGCCGGAAACCAAACCGGTCCAGAACGTGTCAGGGTTCTCCTTCGGGGTGTCCTGCTGCGAAATCAGATACAGCGTCACCGTGGAGAGCGACACCTGGTCGTCAAGGCCACGCTTCTGGGATTGAAGACTTTCCAGATTTGCTTGACGGTCAGACAGCGCAGACTCGATGGTGATCAGGTCGGCCGTCGTTGTGGCTTTGCTCATCAGTGCCAGAAGGCGATCGACGGAGGTCTGCAGGGCGGTGATCCGAGCATCCAAGTCCTGCGACTGAGCGGTCACATCTGTCGAGTTGATCGACGTATCGCGGGCGACACCCAGCTTCTTCAGGTCGTCAAGGGTGGCGGTGAGCTTGTCTGACGGGATACGCAAAGTCAGTTGCGCGCTTCCCGGTTCGCGCTCGGATGCCGCGCGTTCGCTCCGATCCGCGACGGTCCCGCCAACTCGTGCAACAATCCGCGCCGCTTCATCGGCGGCGGTGATCGGTGCGTCAACCGTGACGGTGAGCTGAACGGTGGTGATGATCTGCGGACCGACGACGGCATCTTTGACTGCGCCGTCGACGGCGATCCCCGGGGCTGGCGCGACGCCCGGTGCGGATTCCGGCGCGCCACCGGAAGTCGACGTGTCGCTGCTGCTTGTCCCCGCCAGAGAACACCCAGCGAGCGTGAACACGGAAAGGATGAGGGCTGCGGTGACCAGTATTCGCTTCATGCGGCAACGCTAACCGGAGTGCGATGCGAGCACTACCCAACGATTTACACGAATTGATCGTCACACACTGGCGCTGACCCCGGCACACGCGGTTGTCAGCGGTATCGGCTCGCGTGGGTAATACTGGGCGCATGCGGTTGTTCTTGAGGTTTCGTAAGGCTCGCACGGACCTTCTGCATATTGCCGCGGACGAAGGCTCAGGACCGGTCGTGATCCTGCTGCACGGGATCGCGTCATCCTCCGTGGCGTTCGAACTGTTGGTGCCCATGCTCGTTGAGCGGCACCGAGTCATCTCCATGGATCTGCTTGGCTTCGGCGAATCGCCCTCCCCGAAGGGTGCGCGCTACACGATCGAGGAACACGTGGCAGCACTGGAACACACGATCAACACACTTGGCCTGCACGCAGGGTTCGAAATGGTTGGCCACTCGATGGGCGGCCTCATCGCAATTCGCTACGCGGCGGTGAATCCTAAACGGGTGACGAAACTGGTGTTGGTCTCGCCGCCGATATATGTGCACTCCAGTGCCATTGGCAACCGACTCGAACGGGCAGCGCAGGACCTTCACCTCCGGGCGTACGAGTATCTGCGAAAGAACAAAAAGTTTACGATGCGCAGTGCAGTACAGCTGTCTCGGCTCTCGCCCATCAAGAACGTGCTGGAGGTATCCGAACGCAACTGGCGGGCATTCGTGCTGTCGCTCGAGAACCTGATCGAATCGCAGACCACCATCAGCGACCTTGCCGAAGTGATGGTGCCGGTTGAAGTGATCTACG
>JBDSZO010000243.1:0-3054 GCA_039925105.1 Terrimesophilobacter sp.
GCAGCAAGGATCCCGGCAAACGCGTTTTGTCCGGTCAACACGTCGACGAGCGCAACACCGGCCTTCGTCGGACCGGAATCCGGGTCACCGGTGATGCTCATCAATCCGCCAAGCGCCTGCACCAGCAGATCGTAGCCGGCGAGAGCCGGCGCGCCGAGCACCTCGGCCAGAGCCCGGAACTGCCGGTCATTCCCGACCGCAATCACCAGTTCACGATCGGACGCTGCGAACGTCTCATACGGCGCGATGCTGGGATGCGCGTTGCCGAGCCGCGTTGGGGAACTACCTGTCGCGAGAGTGCTCGACGCCTGGTTCACGAGCGCAGACAACAGAGACGACATCAGGTTGACGTCGACCCTCTGGCCGCGACCGGTGGAGTTTCTCACGTGCAGTGCAGCGAGAATTCCGGCAAACGCGTTCTGGCCGGTCAACACGTCGACGAGTGCAACACCGGCCTTCGTCGGACCGGAATCCGGGTCGCCGGTGATGCTCATCAACCCGCCGAGCGCCTGCACCAGCAGGTCGTAGCCTGGGAGAGCCGCACCCTCACCGGACCCGAACCCGGTGATCGAACACCAGATCAGCCGCGGATGCTCCCCCATTAGCGCATCCCAATCGATGCCGAGACGCGCAAGGCTGCCCGGTTTGAAGTTCTCGATCACGACGTCGGCACTCGACGCGAGCCGTTGGGCCCGCGCGAGACCGTGAGGATCGCGCAGGTCGCACACGATTGAGCGCTTATTCCTGTTGACACTGGCGAAGTAGGTTGAGCCGCCGGATTCGTCAGTCGGCGGCAGCCAGGCGCGGGTGTCGTCGCCGTCGGGGCTCTCGATCTTGATCACGTCAGCGCCAAGATCGGCGAGCATCATCGACGCGTACGGGCCCGCGAGTACCCGGGAAAAGTCGGCGACGCGGATCCCGTGCAGCGCATCCTGCGGCATCGTCTCACCCCTTGAAAGTTGCAATCATCCTATTATTGACGAATTAGTCTGGCCCCACATGGCAAAGGTCCGGGATCGAATCATCTGCGCGGGGAACTCTGCTCGAGACTGGCGAGGGCCAGAAAAACAAATCCGAATCCACCCGAATACTGTTCTGGCGGACGAGACTAGGATCTTCCATCGCCCTCGGGAACGTCTGCGCCGCCCTTGGATCACCGCGGTGATCGCCAAACCGATCGAAATAGCACGGCTCTATTCACGTCTCGACTGTGGCCGTCGACCCGAATCTTGCCGTGCAGCGCATCCTGCGGCATCGTTTCACCCCTTGAAAGTTGCAATCATCCTATATCGAAGGATTTAGCCGGTTCCACAAGGTAAAGTTACGGAACCGCATTTGCTGCGCGGGAGATCCCGCACCACACGGGAGAGGGCGAGTGATGTCGAAAACCTCCAGCGCCCCGCCCTCCGCCAGAACGGCAGTGTTTTCGCAGATCTCAGCCAGCGGCCGGGTCGAACAGGTTGTGCAGCGTCTGACCGATGCCATTGTGCTCGGCGTGCTCGCCCCGGGCGAACGCCTGCCGAGCGAATCGCAGCTCGCCAAACGCTTCGGCGTCGCGCTGGTCACCGCCCGCGAAGGCCTCAGCGTCCTGCGCGAGAACGGTCTCGTGGAGACCCGGCGAGGTCGCGAAGGTGGCAGTTTTGTGACCCCGCCGGATGCCCGACACGGCGCCGTGCTGCGCGCCCGCCTCGCGGGGCTGTCCCGCGTCGACCTTCAGGACATGGGCCTCTTCCTTTCCGTCGTCACTGCGGCGGCGGCGTCGCAGGCTGCGCATAGAGCCCTCGAATCGGACATCGACAACCTGCGCGGATGGGTCGCCCCTGAGCTATCGGAGTCGGACCAGGCACCCGGACGGGCTGAGGGCGCATTTCACCTTCAGCTCGGCGTCCTGAGCCAGTCCGCTCGTCTGGTGCGCGAACAGATTCGACTCCAGGCCGAGTTTGGGCCGCTGCTCTGGTACGCCGGGGAGACCAATGGAGCGATCACCAGGGCGGTGGGATCGGGAAGCGGTGCGGAGGAAAACAGTGCCGCCGCAACCTGTCTGAGCTATCGGTTAAGCGTGATCGCCGCGCTCGCCGCACGCGATCCACACGGTGCGAGAGCTGCGGTGGAAGGCCACTTCTCTGACCACCTCGCCAGGCTGCTTGAGGCAAAAGCCGCGGTCGATCGGGGCGATTCCCTTGAGCACTGAGTCAGCGAGCAACGACGCAACCCCATCAACCCGCCTGACCGAGTGCGCGACTGTCGTTTCCGCGTTTTTCACTGACGTCTTCGCGCAGCTTCACGATTGGCAGGGCCGCGTCGAGGCTGTCGGCGGGCGACTCCACGGCGCCGAGCTGGATGCGGCGGTCGCCGCGTTTGCTATCCCAGCCCTCGAGCGGCCGGACTCGCCCCTGATCGGCGCCGGTTTCATCGGTGATGCCAAAGACCATTCTGGCAAGAGCCTCCACTTTGCGTGGTGGATCGGTCCGATCGAAGCCAACCCGCTCCTGTCTGAGACGAACGAGTCGACCAAGTTGGACATCACGGCGAGGGGCTACGCCGACTATGTCAGCGACTTCGCCGTGCTCGAGTGGTACCGCATCCCGCAGTCCACCCGGCAGGCTCACGTGACAGGGCCGTACGTCGATCACCTCTGCACCTGCGACTACATCCTGACTATTACCGCGCCGGTGCTGATCAACAATGCCAGCAAGGGGTCAGGCGAAATGTTCGGAGTGGTGGGCGCCGACGTATTCGTGCGGAGTTTCGAGCGCGCCATCATGCCTTCCCTGCTGGCCATCCCCGCGGATGCCGCAGTGCTGAACGAGTCTGGCCGCGTGGTGGTCTCGACAGATACAAAACTTGCAGTGGGCGCGGTTCTGACCGAAAAGGACCAAGAACGCGACTGGCTTACGGTCGCGTGCGCGGGGGCACCGTTCAGTGTTGTCATGCGTAAAAGCGACACGCCCGAATGAAGTTTCTCCAAAACGCGTGACATTTATACATCTGTTTTCATAAGATTGGCGTATCGCGCCCCAATGGAGGGGCGGGGCAACCTGTTTCAGGGGGCTC
>JBDSZO010000244.1:0-8047 GCA_039925105.1 Terrimesophilobacter sp.
GCATACTTCGCTGTGATCTCCGCCCGAGAAGCCATCGACAAACCAATTCCCATACCCAAAGTTTCGCGGGCATTCCTAAGTGAGGCACCGAGACCAGTTCACGGGCACTCTAGATGAGTCTCGTCGCGGGTTTGACCCTACCGACCGCATCAGCTATTCTGGAGCGTTGGTATCGGTGGAACACCACCGTGCTACGAAGATGAGCCCTCCACCGGAACACGTCGTTGCCAGTCTGTGCAGCGAAACTCCACGGAGCGGGATTCACGGACAACTCCCTTCGATAAGAAAGCAGTAACGCACCATGCGCACGTATTCACCCAAGCCTGATCAGATCACCCGCGAGTGGCTGATCATTGACGCCACCGACATTGTGCTCGGCCGCCTCGCCAGCCACGTTGCAGTTCTGCTGCGCGGCAAGCACAAGGCATCCTTCGCGCCGCACATGGACATGGGCGACTTCGTCATCGTCATCAACGCAGAAAAGGTTGCCCTCACCGGAGCCAAGCTTGAGCAGAAGAAGGCGTACACCCACTCCGGTTACCCGGGCGGGCTGAGCTCCACCACCTACGCCGAGATGCTCGCCAAGCACCCGACCCGCGCGGTCGAGAAGGCTGTTCGCGGCATGCTGCCAAAGAACTCGATTGGTCGCTCCCAGTTGAGCAAACTCAAGGTGTACGCCGGCGCGGAACACCCCCACGCGGCCCAGCAGCCGAAGACCTACACACTGACCCAGGTCGCGCAGTAGCGCCGGCTGAGAACATAAAGGACTTTATCAATGGCTAAGATTTCAGATTCCATCGAAACACCGGCGGGCGAAGCGCCCGAAAGCTTTACAACAGAGTCACCCGCGGAAGAGGCGCCGAAGGCGCCCCGCGCGGCGCTCACGGTGCCAGGGGCAGCCGTTGGCCGCCGCAAGCAGGCCATCGCCCGCGTGCGCCTCGTTCCCGGCTCCGGCACCATCACGGTCAATGGCCGTGAGCTTGCCAACTATTTCCCGAACAAGCTGCACCAGCAGCTCATCAACGACCCGTTCAAGGTGCTCGACCTTCTCGGCAGCTACGACGTGATCGCGCGCATCACCGGTGGTGGGCCTTCCGGCCAGGCCGGTGCGTTGCGTCTCGGAATCGCCCGTGCGCTCAACGAGATCGACCGCGACAACAACCGCGCCGAGCTAAAGAAAGCGGGCTTCCTCAGCCGTGACGCGCGCGTCATTGAGCGCAAGAAGGCCGGCCTGAAGAAGGCCCGCAAGGCTCCTCAGTTCTCGAAGCGTTAGTCCGGCATTCGGCTACCAGCCACTATGCCTCGACTATTCGGTACTGACGGTGTTCGGGGCCTCGCCAACGAGACCCTGACGGTGGAGTTGTCCCTGCGTCTTGCGCAGGCGGCGGCGGTTGTTCTTGGCAATGGCCGCTACGCAGACGGTCGCCGCGCCTCCGGTCGGCGACCAATCGCTGTACTCGCCAGGGACCCTCGGGTTTCCGGCGAGTTCATTGGTGCTTCCATTGCCGCTGGGTTGGCGAGCTCAGGTGTCGACGTTTACGACGCCGGAGTGATCCCGACCCCAGCACTCGCATTCCTGGTTAAAGACTTCGGGGCGGACTTCGGCGTCATGGTGTCCGCGTCACACAACCCTGCGCCGGACAACGGCATCAAGTTTTTCGCGACCGGCGGAACAAAGCTCCCCGATGAGGTCGAGGACCGGATCGAGGCTGCCCTCGACGAGCCCCCCATCGCCCCCCGCGGGGCTGAGGTCGGGCGTATCCGCCGGTTTGCCGACGCTGAGGACCGTTACCTGATTCACCTGCTCGGCACCCTGCCGACCCGGCTCGACGGGATTCACGTCGTTTTGGACTGCGCGAACGGTGCAGCCTCGGGGGTATCGCCGGATGCGTTCTCGAAGTCTGGTGCGACGGTCACTCTTATCGGTGCAGAACCTGACGGTGTCAATATCAACGACGGCGTGGGTTCAACCCACCTCGACCAGCTTGCTGAGGCGGTCGTGCGGCACGGTGCAGACGTCGGGATCGCCCACGATGGTGACGCCGACCGGTGCCTCGCGGTGGATGCCACAGGTGCGATCATCGACGGCGACCAGATCATGGCGATCCTTGCGGTGTCGATGAAGGAACGCCACCTGCTCGCAGCGGACACCCTCGTTGCCACGGTCATGAGCAACCTTGGTCTTCGCCTGGCGATGGCCGAGCACGGCATCACCATGATTGAGACGCGGGTCGGCGACCGCTACGTGCTGGAGGAGCTCAACGCGAAACACCTCAGCCTCGGCGGCGAGCAGTCCGGCCATGTGATCATGACGGACAACGCGACCACTGGCGACGGCATCCTGACCGGATTGCACCTGGTTGCGGAGATGGCGCGTACCGGAAAATCCCTTGCCGAACTCGCCTCGATCATGACCGTGTACCCGCAAATCATGGTCAACGTGACCGGAGTCGACCACGAATCGTTGCACGACGACGAAACGATCGCTGCGGCAGTCATTGTCGCCCAGAAACGGCTCGGCGAAGAAGGCCGCGTTCTCTTGCGGCCCTCCGGAACTGAGCCCCTGGTGCGGGTAATGGTTGAGGCATCAGAACAGTCGATCGCGGACGAGATTGCCAAAGATCTCGCGGAAATCGTTAGAGCCAGACTTTCGCGCTGAGTTTGTGGCGCCGAGCCTTGAACGCTCAGATCTTGCGGAGCAGAACTTTGCTGACCTCGTGCTGGGTTTCCTTCCGCAGCACCAGGGTGGCGCGGGATCGGGTCGGACGAATGTTCTGTACAAGGTTGGGCTCGTTGATTCGTGCCCAAATGTCATTCGCCGTCTCCCGTGCCTCCTTCTCGCTGAGGTCCGCGTAGCGGTGAAAGTATGACTTGGGGTCTGCGAACGCGCCGCGTTGAAGCTGGAGGAAACGTTCCGTGTACCAGCGAGCAATGTCCGATGTCCTGGCATCCACATACACGGTGAAATCGAAAAGGTCGCTGACGGCCAGCTTTTTGCCGGCTGCTGGCGGCTGCAAAACGTTTAAGCCTTCGACGATCAGGATGTCGGGGGAGCGCACCACAACATCCGCGCCGGGCACAATGTCATAGCTCAGGTGCGAATACAGGGGTGCCCGCACCTCAGGGGCACCACTCTTGACCATGGTCACAAACCTGAGAAGGGCCCGGCGGTCATACGATTCCGGGAATCCTTTACGCTCGAGAAGCCCACGGTTCGCCAACTCGGCGTTTGGCATCAGGAAGCCATCGGTCGTGACAAGCTCCACTCGAGGCGTGTCCTCCCACCGGGCCAAAAGTTCTCGCAGAACCCTCGCGATAGTGGACTTGCCGACCGCGACCGAACCAGCAATGCCGATAACGAACGGTGTGCTGGTGCTGCTTTGCCTCAGAAAGCTGCTCGTCGAATTATGCAGTTGCTTCGCGCCGGCCGCGTACAGGTTGATGAGTTTGCTGAGCGGGTGGTACACCTCACTGACTTCCCGCAGGTCGAGCACATCGCCGAGGCCTTGCAGACTCGCCAACTCGTCACTGTCGAGCGGATGAGAGGTTGTCGGCGCGAGGTCGGCCCAGGCCGGTCGGTCGATCTCCAGGAACGGCGTCAGGTGACCGTTTGCGGGTGTTGGCTCAGGCATCCAGAACAGACTACTCGGGGGCACGCGGTGCGGTCCCCCATCCCAGTGCCCTAAAATTCACACCATGTGTGGAATCGTGGGTTACGTCGGCAGCAACCGGAGCGTCGAAGTGTTGTTGGGCGGTCTACGGCGTTTGGAGTACCGAGGCTACGACTCAGCAGGCATTGCGGTGATTGACGAGCATGGTGAGCTCGGTATGCGCAAACGCGCCGGCAAACTTCAGGTCCTCGCCGATGACCTCGAGGCCGCGCCGATTCTGGACGGTTCCACCGGTATCGGTCACACGCGGTGGGCTACGCACGGTGGGCCGACCGACGAAAACGCCCATCCCCACCTCGGCGACGACGGCAAACTTGCGCTCATCCACAACGGGATCATCGAGAACTTTGCGGAGCTGAAGGCGGAGCTGATCGCGGACCACCCCGACACGGTGTTCACGAGCGAAACCGACAGTGAGGTTGCGGCGCATCTCGTCGGCTACGCCTACCGGGAAATTCAGGATGTGACGGAGGCGGTGCGCAGGGTCGTAACAAAGTTGCAGGGTGCGTTCACCATCCTGGTATTGCACCGGGATCAACCGGGTGTAGTCGTTGGTGCGCGCCGAAATTCGCCACTGGTGATCGGCCTTGGCGAGGGGGAGAACTTTCTCGGTTCAGACGTCGCCGCGTTTGTCGAACACACGAGGCATGCCGTGGCGATTGGCCAGGACCAGGTGGTGACGATCACCGCCGACACGGTGACGGTGACCGACTTTGATGGAGACCCGGTCGACACGGAAGAATTCGAGGTGACCTGGGACGCATCCGCTGCCGAGAAGGGCGGCTGGTCCAGCTTTATGGCAAAAGAGATCAGCGAAGAACCGGAGGCAATAGCCAACACTCTGCTTGGTCGCGCAACCGACGGAGTTGTCGACATCCCCGAGCTGGCCGACTTCGAGGACACACTCCTGTCAATCGATCGCATCGTCATCATCGGCTGCGGTACCGCAGCCTATTCTGGGATGCTCGGCAAGTACGCAATTGAGAAATGGGCGCGCATTCCGGTTGAGGTGGAACTCTCGCACGAGTACCGTTATCGCGATCCCGTCCTGGATGAGAAAACTCTTGTTGTTTCGATAAGCCAATCCGGCGAGACCATGGACACCCTGATGGCGGTCAAGTACGCGAATGCTGCCGGCGCGAAAACGATCTCGGTCTGCAACACTCAGGGTGCGACTATCGCGCGCGAATCGGATGCCGTGATCTACACGCGCGCCGGCCCGGAGGTTGCCGTCGCGTCGACCAAAGCGTTTGTCGCCCAGGTTGCGGCGCTCTACCTTTTCGGGCTGCACCTCGCACGGGTGCGCGGAACACTGTCAGAAGCCGAAAGTTCGGTTTTGTTCAACGAATTGCAGGACACCCCGGCGAAGCTGGCAACGGTTCTCGAACAACACGACGAAATCAGTGAGCTCGCGCGCTGGATGTCCGACACGCGCTCTGTACTCTTCCTCGGGCGCCATGTCGGGTACCCGGTCGCCCTCGAGGGTGCGCTGAAGCTCAAGGAGCTCGCCTACATCCATGCCGAGGGTTTCGCCGCTGGCGAGCTGAAGCATGGGCCCATCGCTCTCATCGAGGCGGGCCAGCCGGTGTTCGTGATTGTCCCGAGCCCCCGAGGCAAAGATTCGCTTCACCCGAAAGTGGTGTCCAACATTCAGGAGATTCGCGCCCGCGGTGCCCGAATCCTCGCCATCGCCGAGGCCGGTGACGCCTCCGTTTTGCCGTACGCGGACAAGGTGTTTACGATCCCTCTCGCCTCAACCATGTTCGAACCGCTCCTCGCGGTCGCGCCGCTCCAGATCTTCGCGATGGAGCTTGCCGCAGCGAAGGGTCTCGATGTCGACCAGCCGCGCAATCTGGCCAAGTCGGTAACGGTCGAGTGAGCCATGATCTGCCGCAGGCAGTGATTGTTGATAAGCAATGATCGTTGGAGTGGGTGTGGACGTGGTCGAAGTCGCCCGGTTTGAGCGGGCAGCGAGCCGAACTCCACGACTGTTAGATCGCTTGTTCGCCCAGAGCGAACAGGTCCAGGATGGGCGCCAGCTGCCGTTGCGCTCCCTGGCGGCACGCTTTGCTGCCAAAGAAGCCCTCATCAAAGCCCTCGGTGACTCCGAGGGTGTCGGATGGCACGACATGGCCGTCGTTTCGGATGGTCTGCGCAATCCCTCGTTCGCGCTCACCGGCGGTGCGGCGAAGATCGCGATGACCCGTGGCATCACGACGATTCACCTGTCGATGAGCCATGACGCGGGAGTCGCCATCGCCTACGTGATAGCCGAGGCGGCATAGTGGGCTCCCGGTGAATCGGCAGGCACTGCGGGAAGCCCGCATCGATCTCGGCGCAATCTCGCGAAACGTCGAAATCCTGCGAGACGCCGTCGGCCCCGCTGAACTCATGGCGGTCGTCAAAGCGAACGGTTACGGCCACGGTGCTCTTCCGGTCGCACACGCCGCGCTTGCCGGCGGTGCCAGCTGGCTGGGAGTCGTGGACACGGCGGAGGCACGTGAACTGCGAGCCGGAGGCATCACCGTGCCCATTCTGAGCTGGCTGCACGCGCCAGACGACGACTTCAGCGGTGCGGCTGATGCGGCCATTGATGTTGGCGTGAGTTCGATGAACGAACTTGAGCGTGCCGCGCGCGCCCGAGTCGCCAACGTGCAGTTGAAGATCGACACTGGCCTCAGCCGCAACGGTGTGCCGGAGGCGCAATGGCAACGCGTGTGCGAACGCGCCAAGGAACTCCAGGACGGTCCTTTGGTGGTGCGCGGAATCTTCAGCCATCTCGCGAACGCCGCAGCGGAAGACACTGCCGTGCAGTTGGCGCGCTTCGCCACGGCACTGTCGATAGCGGAATCGGCAGGTCTGAACCCCGAAATTGTTCATATTGCTTCGACTGCGGGTGCCCTGCGTGTGCCCGAGTCGCGCAACAACCTGGTGCGCATCGGCATTGGAATCTACGGACTTTCACCCTTCGAGGATGCCTCCTCAGCCCAGCTCGGCCTGACCCCAGCGCTCGAATTGAGCGCAGACGTGATCTCGGTCAAACGGGTGCAGGCCGGAGAAGGGGTCTCCTACGGTTTCCAGTTTCGGGCTAACGCCGACACAACGCTGGCCCTGATTCCTCTCGGCTATGCCGACGGAATCCCGCGACAGGCGTCGAACCTCGGCCCGGTGATGATCAACGGTGATCGGTTCCAGGTTGCCGGCACGATTGCCATGGACCAGTTTATTGTTGACGTTGGTGATGCCCCGGTTTCGGTCGGCGACCGCGCAATCGTGTTCGGTGATCCGCGCTCCGGCGCCCCGTCAGCGACCGACTGGGCCGACGCGGCAGGCACAATCAACTATGAAATCGTGACCCGGCTCGGGCCGAGGGTTCAGCGCCACTACGTCGGGGAAACGTGATGCAGCTCACAGTTAACACGCCAGAAGAGATGGAGAAACTCGGCGCCCGCATCGCCGCCCATCTCGGTGCTGGCTCGCTCGTCGCACTCAACGGAGAATTGGGCGCTGGTAAGACGACACTGACGCGGGGAATCGGCACGGCACTGGGGGTGCGCGGCGCTGTCACCAGCCCCACCTTCGTGCTTGCCCGAACGCATCCGCGCGCCGACAACGCGCCACCGCTCATTCACGTTGACGCGTATCGGCTGTCCAGTGCAGCGGAGCTGGATGATCTCGACATTGACTTCGACGCCTCGATTGTTGTCGTGGAATGGGCTGAAGGGATGTTGCACGGGATCACCGACTCCTGGCTTCAGGTCGACATCCAGCGCCCGATCGGCGAAGCCGTCAACGATGCTGACAGTGTCGATGCCGACGATGCGCAGCCTCGCATTGTCACGGTCCTTGGTCATGGCGCGTTCTGGCAGCAACGGTTGAACGATGTCTTCGCAATTTAGACTGGACCAATGCTCCTCGCAATCGACACCGCCGCTGGCACGAGTGTTGCGGTCGTCGAATCGGGAAACGTTTTGAGCGTGCACAGTGTCGAGGACACCCGCCGCCACGCTGAAGTCATTGGCGACCTCATTCAACGCAGCCTTGCGGACGCACGAGCAGAAGTTTCGGACCTCACCGGCGTTGCCGTCGGAATGGGCCCTGGCCCGTTTACCGGCCTTCGCGTCGGAATTGCCGCGGCAGAAGCGTTCGCGAATGGTGCGGGGTTGCCGCTCCTGCGAGTGGCAAGCCATGACGCGGTCGCGTTTCAGCACGCAGACGCCGATCCTGAGGCTAGTCATGGTTCAGCAGGCCTGCTGATCACCACTGACGCGCGCAGGCAGGAGCGCTACTGGTCGGCGTATCAGGGAGTGGACCTGAACGGGATCCCGCACCGCGTTGCAGGGCCCGAGATCGGGCGCGCGGAAATCGCCGACACA
>JBDSZO010000245.1:0-3029 GCA_039925105.1 Terrimesophilobacter sp.
ATGCCGACCACCTCGTGGCCCAGCTCCGCCATCGCTGCGGCATGCACCGCACCAAGATAGCCACAACCGATAACTGAAACTTTCATAACGAACAAACACTACCGGTGCAGCGAGCGCTCGCTACCGCTCACCCCACGCGGCGGTGTTGTCCGTGGCCGTCGACTCCTCAGCCTGACGACGCGCGGCGATCGGATTCATGCTGCGCTCCATCAGATCGTGCAAGGCACCCTGAACCAGATCGGCGTTCGGCACATCCCTCAAAACGACCGGGCGGTCCAGGCCGGTATTGATCCGCACGTTCCCGCTACCGAACAAGCTCTGCAACGCATTCTTGCGCACCGTGATGTCGTACCCGCGAGAGTGCAGGAGTTCCTGGCGCACCCTGATGAAGAAACCGTGGCGCAACACGATCCTCCGGGACGTGATCGTGTAACGGCGACCAAGCCAGTGAAGCAACGGCAGCAACCAGAACAGCAAAATGATGAGCACACCGCTCACCAGAATCGCAAGGTTCTGCCACGCGTCCGGGAAATGTCCATAAAAGTAGGTGATCGCGCCAACCGTGCCGATCAGGACGACGGACGGCCAGAACTGTGCCCGGCCGTGTGATCGCAGACTTGCGATCAGATGCTCGGGTTCCACCGGACTCGCCATGTGTCATTCATACCTCAGATGCGTGATGTCCCCGGCGGCGACAGTCTGAAGCGGCGCATCCGATGCCGTCCTGATACGAAGTTGCCCGCTGTCGTCCAGGTCTTCCGCAGTACCCAACAGGGACCTCCCGTCCGGCAGGCTCACTCGCACGAGCTGGCCAAGGGTGCTGCATTCTCGCGTGACCCCTGCGCGGATGCCGCTGGCCGTGGCGTCGCCGCCGGCATCACGGTACGCACCCCACAGGGCCTGCAGCTCCGTCAGGTAGGCGGCGAGCGCGACATCCGCGAGGTCAGCGCCAACAGCCCCCGCGAGCAGCAATGAGGTGGCGGTGGGTACCGGCAGAGACTCCTCCGGGATGGTCAGGTTCAGTCCGGCCCCGACAACGACATCCGTGCCGCCCGGCAGCAGCTCAGAGAGCAGTCCCGACACCTTGCGGCCGGAGATGAGCACATCGTTCGGCCACTTGAGCGAAACATCTGTTACTGAAGTCTTGGGGAGCACCGATCGAACGGCGCGCGCCATGGCGAGTCCGGCGATCAGCGGGATCCAACCGTAGCGATCCAGCCCAACGGCGGGTCCTGGCCGCAGCAACACAGACACCGCAAGCGCCTGGCCGGGCGGCGCAACCCAGACCCGACCGAGCCGCCCTCGGCCGGTGGTCTGGTTCAGTGTGACAAGCACGGTGAACTCCGGCAGCTGCGCGCGCGAGGCCCGGGAGACCAACTCGTCGTTGGTTGAGCCGACCTCAGCGAGTTCAAGAAAGGCGCTGGCCAACGCTCGGCTCCGCGAAAAGTCCATGTATCAAGGCTACGACCACCCTGCCGTGGACGTGCGACTACCTGAACCGATACCCTGTGAGCCATCGGCACTCTCATGTCAAGCCGATACCCCTTCTGCCGATCGAGGAGCCACCGAGTGAGCGCCACAACCCAAACACCGCCAGCAAACGCGTTGAGCATCGAAACCAACGCACTAAACCCTATTGACGAAAGCGAGCGAAAGGGCCAGCCGAGCTCCCTGTTCTGGCCATGGTTCGCCGCGAACGTCTCGATCTTCGCCGTCAGCTACGGCTCCTTCCTCTTTGGATTCGGGGTCTCGTTCTGGCAGGCGACCGGCATCGCTGTCGTCGGCATCGTCGTCTCGTTCCTGTTCTGTGGGTTCATCTCTCTCGCGGGCAAGCGGGGTTCCGCGCCAACCCTCACACTCAGCCGTGCGCCATTCGGTGTGCATGGGAACAAGCTGCCTTCGCTGATCGCGTGGATCATCACGGTCGGTTGGGAAACCGTGCTCGCTACCCTCGCCGTGCTTGCGACGACGACCGTGCTCGGCACGCTCGGGGTCGACACCGGATTGCCGACAACGATCATTGCCCTCATCGTGATCGTCGCCCTCATCATTGGCGGTGGCATCTTCGGCTTCACCCTCATCATGCGTATGCAAACCGTCATCACAATCGTCACGGGCCTGCTCACCGTCATCTACATCGCGCTCGTATTCGGTCACATTGATTTTGCGGCCGTGATGGCGATCCCGAACGGAGGAATAGAGCACATCATCGGCGGTTTCGTGTTCATGATGACCGGCTTCGGGCTTGGCTGGGTACAGGCCGCAGCCGACTACTCGCGCTACCTGCCGCGTACGGCGTCCAGTAAGGGTGTCGTCGCCTGGACAACATTTGGCTCCGCGCTCGCACCCATCATCCTGGTCGTCTTCGGTCTCCTGCTCGCAGGGTCCTCCCCAGCACTCAGCGACGCCATCGGCAACGACCCCATCGGTGCCCTCGCTGAAATCCTGCCCGTCTGGTTCCTTATCCCGTTTGCCATCGTCGCCGTGCTTGGCCTGATCGGCGGTGCGGTGCTTGATATCTATTCGTCCGGCCTCGCCCTGCTCAGCGTTGGACTTCGCGTTCCGCGCTGGGTTGCTGCATTCATCGACGGCATCATCATGATCATCGGAACCGTCTACATGGTCTTCTTTGCGGGAGACTTTATCGGACCGTTTCAGGCTTTCCTCATCACCCTTGGCGTTCCGATCGCCGTCTGGTGTGGCATCTTCCTGGCCGACATGACACTACGGAAAAAGGATTATGCGGATGCCGACCTATTCGACCGTCGGGGTCGCTATGGTGCCGCCAACTGGATCACAATTCTCACGCTCGCGATCGGGACCGCACTCGGCTGGGGGCTCGTCTACATGTCATGGGGGCCAGAGTGGGTCCAGTGGCAGGGCTACCTGCTCGACATCGTTGGACTTGGCGGCCGTGAGGGAACCTGGGCGGGTGCAAACCTCGGAGTGCTCGTCGCCCTTGTCGTCGGCTACCTCGGCGTCATCCTCTTCAGCCGCCGACATGTTCGCCGGCAGGAGGAGGTTCCGAT
>JBDSZO010000246.1:0-2641 GCA_039925105.1 Terrimesophilobacter sp.
GTTGCCAGCAAGAAGATCGACAAGGCCACAAGCAAGGGCGTGCTGCACAAGAACCAGGCAGCAAACCGCAAGTCGTCCATTGCCAAGCAGGTTGCCGCGCTCTAGCGCAGCCAGAAATAGATGGCCTCCCCAGGACGGCTAGGCGCATTCTCAGTCAGTTTGACCGTCGCCGATATCGACGCTTCCCGCGCGTTCTACGAGAAACTTGGATTCACCAAGTTTGGTGGTGAACCGGCCGAAAACTGGTTGATTATGAAGAACGGCGACAGCGTCGTTGGACTTTTTCAGGGAATGTTCGAGACGAACATGCTGACGTTCAACCCCGGCTGGGATGGCAACGCAGAACCACTCGACTCTTTCGCCGACGTGCGCACACTGCAGCGTGAGCTTCAGGACGCCGTAGTGAGCATCGTGACCGCAATCGACGAAAAAGGTTCCGGACCGGGCAGCATCCTCGTCGTGGATCCTGACGGCAACCCGATCCTGATCGACCAGCACAGCTAGTTCGGTTCGATACCCCGCGCGCTGATCACACTGACCATGCGTTCGAGGGCATAAACCGGATCCCGCCCGCCGCCCTTCACGAGCGAATCGGTCTCCGCGAGAAGTTCGATGCTGCGCCCGAGGCCATCCTCACTCCAACCCTGCAGGTCGCGCCGGGCCCGATCAATCTGCCACGGTGCCAAACCGAACTGCCGTGCAAGCTGTCCTGACCCTCCGCGCGAGCCAGCAATCTTCGCCATGGTCCGCAGCTTGCTTGCGAATGCGGCAACGATCGGTACCGGATCTGCTCCGGATGCAAGAGCGTGGCGCAGCAGGACAAGCGACTCTCCGTGACGGCCGGCGATGGCTGTGTCGGCAACCCGAAACGCGTTCGTCTCGACCCTGCCGGAGTAGTACAGTTCGACTGTCGCTTCGGTAATTTCTTCCCCGGAATCGGCCAACAATTGTCGACATGCAGCCGCGAGCTCGCCCAAGTCGTCTGTGAAGGCGGACACGAGCGCGCGGATCGCACCGGAACTGATCTTTCTGTCGGCGGTGCGAAATTCGGCGACGACAAAGTCGGCCTTGTCGGACTCCTTCTTCAGCTCCGTGCACACGATCTCGATACCGTTGCCCTCGCCTGCGCGCACCGCGTCAAGCAACTTCTTTCCTCGCACACCGCCGGCATGCCGAAGCACGAGGTAGCAGTCTGATGCGGGGGCAGAAATGTAGCTCAGAGTCTCCGTCATAAACGCGTCAGTGCACTTTTCTACGCCGCTCACCCTCACCAGCCGTGGTTCGCCGAACAGCGACGGACTTGCCAGTGTTGCCAGCTCGCCTGGCGCATAGGTGTCTGCCTCGATGTCGTTGACTTCCAGGCTCGCATCCTCGGTGCGCAGGATGTCACGGAGGAGCCCGATGGCACGGTCCGCGAGAAATTGTTCTGTGCCGGACACAAGAATGACCGATGCCGGACGGACCCGATCCCAACCCAGCTGAGGAATCGCTGCGGAGGCATTTTTTGCTGTCTTCGCAGCCATCCGCACCCCCTTTCCTTGTGTCGTCCAAGCCTAATGCGTACCAACGTCACGCTGGGGCGTGCGCTCAGTCCACACCCGAACGCCCCCGGAAGGTTCCGGCGAGAGCAGGATCATTCCCTCCAGGTCGGTTCGTGTGACGAGCGTCGCAGCCCGCTCCAGAATGTTCAGGAGCGCGTCTGTGGGATGCCCGTACCCGTTGTCTGCACCAACACCGATCACCCCTACCGATGCCTGCAATCGCTGATACAGTTCCTCGCTCTGGTCGGCGGAACCATGATGTGCGACTTTGACGACGTCGACAGCTCCCGGTTTGGCAACTCCGAGCATGCGACGTTGCGCCTGCCTGCCAAGGTCGCCCAGAAAAATGGAGCTGAGGCAACCGTGCGCACAGTCGCCCACCGCGTCGAAACGTACGGTGACGCTGGCCGGGTTCCCCGGCTCAACGCTCCCCAGTCGGATTGGTGGCCATAGCACCTGCCAACGCAGTTCTCCAAGGGTGCCTGCCGTTCCACGACTCACTTCGTCGACTTCCGCACCGGACGCAGCAACCGCTTCTCGAAGTGCCGTGTCGTGCGAATCCGAGACCGGGCCGACGATGGCCCGATCGACCATTCCAAAAACTGCGGGGGTGCCGCCAATATGGTCCAGGTCATAGTGGGTAAGTACGAGCAGGCGGATGTGGCTGACCCCAAGAGTCTTGAGGCAGCGTGCCAACCGGGCAGGCTCGCGCCCGGTATCGATGAGTGCGAACTCCCCCGCACTGCGCAAGACAACCGCGTCGCCCTGCCCGACGTCACACGCCGCGATCTGCCAAGCTGCCGGCCTCGAAATGGTCTGGCCAACCCAGTTTCCGGCGAGCGAACCAAGGTACGCCACCAGCCCTGCGACAAGAACGAGAGAGAGCGCCCGGTGAATTTTTGCGGTGTGCCTGCTGCGACGCAGCATGACCAGGATGAGGAGCAGGATGAGGACCGCCATCAGACCAACGCCGAGCATGCCGGACAACCACGGCGCCTGGGCACCAGGAAGCCCGTCGAAGAAGCGCGCGACGGCCGCAATCCAGGCTGACGGCACCCACGCGAACGCCGTCAGCAGCATGCCGACCGGCGGCGCGACGA
>JBDSZO010000247.1:0-2066 GCA_039925105.1 Terrimesophilobacter sp.
AAAGTTGAGGCGGCCAAGTTGAAGACGGTGCTGCGTCAGCCGGTTGCTGCCACCCCCTGAAGAGCGGAAGCGTGGCGGCCACGACGTCGATGACCTTTTACTCGTTAAAGAAAACTCGGCCCCAGAGGGACCGAGCGGTGTGAGAGTTAGCTTACCTGAACCACATCGCGAGCGCACTCACCAACCCACAGGCCGTACAGTCTTGCCAACCTGAACTGGGAGTTGCGCACCCATAAAGTCCGACGGCTGCAATTGGTACCACCAGTGCTGCCCAACGCCGTCACTTGCTGCCCCATTCATCTTTCCAGCCGGAAAACCAGCAGTGGGATTCACCAGCCCGATAGGTACTCGCCCGCGCATCTCCTTCACCGGAAACGCAAGATCGCTATCGTTGCTGATCACAATTGCTGCGTCAACCCGGCTGTCCAGAACATCGAGCAGGAGGTGCGAAGCCACGTTTACGTCCGAACCCTTCTCCTCCCGCCGCGCAACCGAAACCATAAAGATCGAATTCGGTTCGTCGCCACCGCTGCCATTCTGAATCATGATCGGCCATGCAGGTCTCGTCAGCACGGGTCTCTTCTTGCGATCAGCCACCGCGAGCGGAGCAGTAGCTGTTCGCGCCACGTAGTTGCCCATGGCCAACTCATCCGCTGAACCGAAAGCTTTCAGCGCACGGAGGTAAACGTCTTGATCCCGCTGGCCCCCAGGATTGCCACCACCATTAATGCGTGCGGTGCAATAGATGACCCGCTCAACCGAGGAATTCACCCAGCCCGACCGGTCGCGAACCAAGTTTTCAGCAAGCTTGCGGATGTCAAGCCAGCGCCAACCGGCGGTCGATCGTCCACAAATTCCCCGGCCCCCGTAATACAGGTTGAAACCATCGATGTAGACACCTACTCGCATACGGTGAGGGTAGCGGTCGCCCAACGTGGCGAAACGTCGAAAGTGCAATCTGTGGAGTACTGGCCACCGAGAGGGAGCTGCTACTGGTTCGGCGGGCCAATCTTTCCGCCGTAGTGGAACTCGCGCATGCCGCGGCGCACCGCCTTCCAGACGATCGTGTACTGAATCCAAAGCGCCAGCCAAACCAACAACGCGGTCACGACAAGCCAGATGACGAACGCGAGAATACCGAGGCCAGCGAACATGCCAAAGTAATTCGGATAATTAGGGTCCATGGCGTCACCCTAACCACAACGGTGCTGCGCCATCAGAGCGGCATTAGTGCGCACGCAGGGTCTCGACGGGCTCGACCGGAGAAACCCGGCCCAACCGGAAAACTCGCACCCCACGTTCCGATTGAGCCTGCCGAAATCGCGCAGGGTCTCGACGGGCTCGACCGGAAGAATGCGGGCTCGCCGCGCGGGGGTCTCGACGGGCTCGACCGGAAGAATGCGAGCTCGGCGCGCGGGTCTCGACAAGCTCGACCAGAAGAATGTGTGCTCGGCGCGGGGGTCTCGACGGGCTCGACCGGAAAAATACCGGCTCGACCGGAAAGATACCGGCTCGACCGAAACGTTAGGGCTCGACCGGGGGTAGCGGCTGCGGATAGATCGCAGCGAGCAGAGTCGCCGTCCACTCGACGAGGGCAGCGTCATCCGCCAAAGTCGGCAGCGGCAACATTACCGTGCGGGTCTGCGCCACATATCGCGACCCCGGGTACATCCGCTGCAGCCGCACCTGGATCGAATCGGGCAACTCACCACCAACAATGCGCAGCCTGCCCGCCGCCGTCACAACCTCCGAGAGGCCAGCCTTCTGTGCCGCCCGGCGCAGACGTGACACGGCGATCAGGTTCTCGACCTGAGGGGGCGGCGGACCGTACCGGTCGGCCAGCTCCTCCAACACCAGGTCGAGTTGCTCCGGCGCGGATGCGGGTCCGCTCGCCGCAGACAACTTCTGGTACGCCTCCAGCCGAAGCCGCTCGCTCTCCACATACTCCTCAGGAATGTGCGCATCCACCGGCAACTCCAGCCGCAACTCGGTTTGACCCTCTGCCACCTCGCCGCGGAAATCGTTCACCGCCTCGCCGATCATCCGCAGGTAGAGATCGAACCCGA
>JBDSZO010000248.1:0-3870 GCA_039925105.1 Terrimesophilobacter sp.
GTTGTTGTTGTCGTCGTATGTGCTCGCACGTCCCGCGGAAACCAGAACCGCCTCCTGACGGAACACGAGTGTGCCGGGGCCTTCGCCAATGTCGTCGCCGACCGGCATGGATCCAAGGCCTGAGTGGTGGTGACCGTCCCTAACCTTGCCGGGGATCGCATTCTTTCCGCCAAGCAACCTCGCGACGGCCAGCGATGACGGGTGATGGTAAACGTGGTCGACGGTGTCGTGCTGCAGAAGTTGCCCATCCTGGAGCACCGCGATCCGCTCGGCCATTGCGCTCGCCTCATCGCGGTCGTGCGTGACCAGAAGGATCGTCGGGTTCAGTGCGGCGCGGATGTCGGCGATCATCGCCTGCATCTCTTCCTTCAGGCCGGCATCCAGTGCGCTGAATGGCTCATCGAGCAGGAGAACCGAAGGCTTCGCGGCGAGTGCACGCGCAATGGCGACCCGTTGCTCCTGCCCGCCGGACAACGAGTTTGGCGACCGCGACGCGTACGCAGACATCTGCACCATCTCGAGATATTCCTTTGCGCGCATACGTGCGTCGGCACGACCTACTCCCGCTGCACGGTCGGCGAAGGCGACATTGTCGATCACCGAGAGGTGGGGAAAGAGCAGCGGTCGTTGAAACACCATGCCAATTCCACGATCCTCCGGCAGCAGGTTTGTTACGTCGCGTCCGCCCAACCGCACCTGCCCGCCGTTGGCATCTTCGAGACCAGCGATGATGCGCAGGATGGTGCTCTTCCCTGAGCCGCTCGGGCCAAGGATCGCAGTGCTTGAGCCGGAGAGTACATCGAGGTTCACGCCGTGAAGCGCGAGCGGCTCGTTCGCGGAGTAGCTCTTCGTGAGTGCGGACAGCGTGATGGCGGATGTCACTGGATGCTCCCCGGCGTCGTTCTGCGTTGGCGGGCGAGAAGTACGAGGAGAATCAGTGGTGGGATGACCGCAGACAGGGACAGCACGGCGACACTTGCCTCGTTGCCGACACCTGATGCACCGGCCGCGATGATCAGCGGAAGCGTGACGATGTTTCCGCCACCGACGATGAGCGTGACCAGGTAGTCGCTCCACCCGACCAGGAATGCCAGGAATGCGGAGCGAGCGAGTGCTGGCGCGATCAGCGGAAGGTGGACGCGCAATAGCGTTGTTCTCGAGCTTGCACCGAGCGTGCGCGCTTCCTCATCAAAGCCGTCGTCGTAGGCGGCGTAAGCGAGACGCATCGAGAACGTTGTGTACGGGATGGCGATAGCGACCAGTACGAGCACCACCCCGACGGCTGGTGGAACCCAGACGCGCAGCAACACAATGTTGATCCCGAGCACTGCGGCGAACGGCGGCAACACGACGGGGGAAAACAGGATTGCGGTGACGAGCGTTGCGTGCCTGACCCGACCGCGCGCGAGCGCACGCGCTGCTATTGCACCGAGCGGCGTCGCAATTGCCGCGACCACAATGGCGAGCAGCAGCGAACTACCAAACGCTTCGGCTGCCCCGTTGCCCAGTGCCGCAGTGAGGCCGTCAAGGCCGAAACTCTGGGGGAGCGCAGCCGGAGACGACCAACGATTGGCGAACGACCACAGCGCAAGCGGCAGGAACGGCAGCGCGAACCACAGTGCGGCAAGTGCCGTCAGGACGATTCGTGTTGCCCGACCCGCCCCGCGCGAATGGGTGAGCGGGCGACCGGCGTCACCGGGAAGTTGCCGCTGCTGTTGATTCGGCCGCGCGAGGCGCGGATCGACCCTGCTGGTTGAGACCGTCATCGCCACGCCCTCAGTTTGCGCAAGGCGAGCATTGCGACGACAACGACGATGACCGCCAGTACAACCGTGATGATGGCGAGCGCAGCAGCCACTGGGCGCGAGGTGAGACTCGCCGAGTTGAACAGGCGCAATGCCATGACGGACAGTGGCTCCGGGTATGTTCTGCCAAGCAGCCAGGCGACCTCATAGGAGCCAAGCGTGTACACGAAGGTGATGGTGGAGGCGACGATCAGCGACGGCGCGGCAAGCGGCAGGATGACCAGTCGCAGTCGGGTGAGACGGCCGGCGCCAAGGAGTGATGCGGTTTCGTCAAACGAAGTGATGCGCGTCGCAAGTGTGCCGACGATGATGAGGGCGATGAACGCGGACTCCTTCCATGCGTATTCGATGATCACGGCAAACCAAGACGGGCCGGCGACCAGTGCTGGCCAGGCATCCGCAGGGATGCCGAGCAGGCGGGAGAGTACGCCGGAGTCGGCCAACAGAAGTCCGACGGTGGCCGCACCGACCAGGTGTGGCACTGTCACTGCGGCAGCGCCGAGTATCGCCACGATGCGCCCGCCCCAGTTGCCGGAAATGATCAGTACTGCGGTGACAAACCCAACAACCGCTGCGATCAGTGTTGATGCGGTCGCGATCCATAGTGAAATCAGTGCAGAATCCAGGAGCTCAGCCCCGCCGTCAAATGCCGCGAGACTCAGCTGTGGCGCACCGACCAGGGGCATCAGGCCGAGACTCTGCAGAAGCGTTGTCCCTATGCCACCGACCACAACGACTGCAGCGGGAATGAGGGCTGGAAGCACCAGAAATGCGGTGCGCGTGCGGTGAATTTTTGGCTGGTGCTGCAGTACCGTCATTGCCGGGCGGCGATCTGGGTGCGCCATCCGTCATCCAGCGCGGGAACCCAGTCGGCAGATAACTCGGGGTTTGCGTTGCGCGAAAGCACATCGAAACCGGGAACCACCGGCGACTGCGGCAGAGCATCGAAGCGCGCCTTGTCGGCTGCAGGGAGCGAGTCGAGGTCGAGGACCGTGAACTGGCCCCACACTTGCGGGTCGGCTTTCGCGAGCTGTTGGTCGACCGACAGTGCAGTGTTGGCTACCACCATCGCCCCCGCGCGGTGCGCGGCATTGGCAGGGATGCCGAGAAAGCTGGCATTGCCGAGCGTTCCATCATTCACGGTCAACACCTTCGTTGCTGCGGGGAAAGTCCCGTTCGCGACGAGCGCGGTCAACGTGGCAGGGCCGTAGGTCATCGTCATGTCGACCTGACCGTCCGCGTACAGCTTGTTCAACTGATCGGAGGATGCCGGATAGGTGCTGCCGTTTCGCCAGAGCGACGGGGCGAGCTTCTCGAGCCGGTCGAAGAGTGCGGGAGACAGCGAGCTGTAGGCGTCTTTGCTGAAGAGTGACGGAACCTTCGTGTATCCGCCAGACACGCTGTACAGCACCTCGCGGAGGAACGCTGAGCCGGTGAAGTTTGGGGGCGCCGGGTAGGTGAACCGGCCAGGGTGCGCCTGTGCCCAGTCGAGGATGCCGGCGATCGTGTGCGGAGTGTCGGTCACGACGGCCGAGTTGTAGGCGAAAGAGAACTGGGCTTTGTGCCATGGCGCTTCGCAGCCGTCAACCGGGGTGCCGAAGTCTTCGGTCAGTAGCGGGTCGGTGGCCGAAACGTACTTCATGTTGGGCAACAGGTGAGTCCAGTCGCACAGCCAAGCGTTTGCGGCTTTTCCGGTGCGGAAGTTGTCGCCGTTGATCCAGACCAGATCGACGGACCCGTCGCTGGTCCGTCCAGCCTGCAGTTCGGTGAGCACCCGATTGAGGGCATCCTTCGTGTCGGCGATAGGCACGCGCGTCAGCGTGACCCCCTGGTTTTTCACCGCGGGCGCCAGGACGTCATCGATGTAGGCATTGCCCTGATCGTCACCGCCCCACATCCACAATTTGACCGTCTGTCCCTGTGCTGCTTTCTGCACGGAGGCCCAGTCGGCGAAACCGGGTTTTTCCGCGTTGGCGGCCGGCGATGCGCATGCCGTAAGCGTGAGGGCACCAACGGCGAGTGTTGCGACGGCAACGAGCGCACGACGCCGAGCAGACCGGATGGT
>JBDSZO010000249.1:0-2091 GCA_039925105.1 Terrimesophilobacter sp.
ACGAGCGAATAGTCTGCGCCCTGGATGCGACCGGTAGCACCGCCGACGTGGGTGAGCTTTCCGGCATCCTCTTCCATGTGTGCTCGCTCGATCGCTACCTGAACAATTCGCCCGTTCGGCAGCGTAACCTCAACCTCGCCTTCGAACGCAATCGGTTCGTCGTACTGGCTGATCTGGTAGTCCTTGGCCAGATCCGGGTAGAAATAGTTCTTCCTGGCGAAACGGCTCGAAGCGGCAATCTCACAACCGAGCGCAAGTCCAAGGCTGATCGAATATTTGATTGCCTGCTCGTTGACGACCGGCAGCGAGCCGGGGAGCCCGAGGCAAACCGGGGTGATCATTGTGTTCGGCTCGCCAATCTCGGCTCCGCGTGCTGCGGGGTTCGGCGCATCCGAGAACATTTTGGTGACCGTGTTCAGCTCGACATGCACCTCGAAGCCGAGAACCGGCTCAAAGAGTTCGAGAGCTTTGTCGAAGTCCATCAGTTCTGCTTCGCTCATCGGGTGCCCCCTTCTGAGAAGGAGCGAGTATGCCCGAGGGGAGGAATCTGGCTGATCACACTGTGACCCCAGCTCTGTTCCAGCAGCGCCTCAAGGGTTGAACCGATCGTGTAGACGCGGGCATCCTCGTGCGCGGGCGCCATGATCTGGATGCCGGTGGGCAGACCGTCCTCGGCAGCGAGTCCCATGGGCAAACCCATGCCCGGCACGCCGGCAAGGTTGGCCGGAATGGTGGCGACATCGTTCAGGTACATCGCCATTGGGTCGTCCAGTTTTTCACCAAGCTTGAAGGCGGTGGTTGGGGCGGCCGGAGAAACCAGCACATCTGCTTTGTCGAAGGCCGCGGCAAAATCGCGTTGCACGAGGGTACGCACTTTCTGAGCACTTCCGTAGTAGGCGTCGTAGTAGCCAGCGCTGAGCGCGTAGGTGCCGAGGATGATCCTCCGCTTCACCTCGGGCCCGAATCCGGCTTCGCGAGTGGCGGCCATCACGTCTTCGACCGTCCCGCCGCCGGGCGGGTTGACGCGCAAGCCGAACCGCACGCTGTCGAACCTGGCCAGATTGCTTGACGCTTCGGCCGGCAGAATCAGGTAGTAGGCGGCAATGGCATACCTGAAAGAGGGTGCGGAGACTTCGACAATCTCAGCGCCAGCTTTCTCCATGACGGCAAGTGCTTCGGCGAATCGGGCGCTCACTCCGGCCTGGAACCCCTCGCCACCAAGCTCACTCACAACACCGACCCGAACGCCGTCGAGTGACCCGGATGCGGCCCCGGCGCGTGCGGCAGCCGCAAACGACGGCCAGGCATCCTTCAGAGAAGTCGAGTCGCGCGGGTCATGCCCACCAATCACGTCGTGTAGCAGGGCTGCATCAAGCACTGTACGGGACACCGGACCAACCTGGTCGAGCGACGAGGCAAGCGCTATCGCACCATAACGCGAAACGCCGCCATAGGTGGGCTTCATCCCCACCGAACCGGTGACGGCGGCCGGTTGGCGGATGGAACCGCCGGTGTCGCTGCCGAGTGCAAGCGGCGCCTCGAAAGCCGCTACCGCGGCTGCGGAACCCCCACCGGAGCCGCCCGGGATCCGGTCAAGGTCCCAGGGGTTGTGGGTTGGTCCATAGGCGGAGTGCTCCGTCGAGGAGCCCATCGCGAACTCGTCCATGTTGGTTTTGCCGAGCGGAACCAATCGCGCCTCACGAAGTTTGCGCACCACCGTGGCGTCGTAGGGCGGAACCCAGCCTTCCAGCATCCGAGACCCGGCCGTCGACGGCATGTCCTTGGTGCACAGCACGTCCTTGATCGCGATCGGCACACCGGCGAGTGGGCCGAGCTCCTCGCCACGCGTCCGCGCAGCATCCGCTTCGGCGGCCGTGTCGAGCGCATCCGCGGACACATGCAGGAATGCGTGAACGTCACCGTCAACCTGGGCGATGCGATCAAGGTGGGCCTGGGTTACCTCAACCGAGGTCACGTCGCCGGAGCGCAGCTTCTCCGACAGTGCGGAGGCGGAAAGCTGGATCAGACTCGAAGCTTCGGACATCACTGCTCCTCGCCCAGAATCGCGGAAACCTTAAATCGGCTGCCGTC
>JBDSZO010000250.1:0-7010 GCA_039925105.1 Terrimesophilobacter sp.
CGTGACCGGCTGGCAGGAACCACAAGACCTCCAAGACGAAACCAGTGGAGAATGTGAGACTCTCTCGGGCGCTGGCTGCCGTCGACATTGACAGTACCTGCCGATTATGACCTACTTTCGCCGTCCAGTGCCACATCTGCACGCACGGATCTTGCGTCGGAGACCCCAGATCGCCACTACCGGTACGATGAATTAGCCGGTTTCATAGTGGCATCCGGTCTCTCACATCGGCGAGTAACAATTCGGAGACTAATGGAGCACGCAGACCCTTTCGGCTTTATCGGACTGACCTACGACGACGTCATGTTGTTGCCTGGGCACACGGATGTCATCCCCAGCGAAGCCGATACATCCTCACGATTGACGCGAAACATTCGTGTCGCAACACCACTGATTTCGGCTGCCATGGACACCGTCACCGAGGGCCGGATGGCGATCTCGATGGCCAGGCAGGGCGGGCTCGGCATCCTGCACCGCAACCTGTCGATCGAAGACCAGGCGCGGTACGTGGACAAGGTGAAGCGCAGCGAATCCGGCATGATCACCAACCCGGTAACGACCACAACCGAAGCCACCGTCGCGGACGTCGACGCACTGTGCGGACAATTCCGGGTCTCCGGACTTCCGGTGGTCGAAGGCGACGGAAAGCTCGTCGGGATCATCACCAACCGCGACATGCGGTTCGTCACCCCGATGCAAAAGCAGACGACACTGGTGCGCGATGTCATGACGAAAATGCCGCTCATCACCGCGCCAACCGGCATCGACCCGGATGAGGCTGTAGCGATTTTTGCGAAACACAAGATCGAGAAACTTCCGCTGGTCGACCCGAGCGGTCGGCTCACCGGACTCATCACGGTAAAAGACTTCGACAAGACCGAACAGTACCCGTTCGCGACCAAGGATGACGAGGGCCGACTTCGGGTCGGTGCGGCGATCGGATTCTTCGGTGATGCCTGGCAGCGGGCCGGAGCGCTCGCCGATGCCGGCGTCGACATTATCGTCGTCGACACGGCCAACGGGGACTCGGAGGGCGAAATAGGAATCATCCGCAGGCTCAAAGCTGACGCCGCGTTCAACGGAATCGACATCATTGGTGGAAATGTCGCCACCCGATCTGGAGCGCAAGCGCTCGTCGAGGCGGGAGCGGACGCAATCAAGGTCGGTGTCGGTCCCGGCTCGATCTGCACAACGCGGGTCGTCGCAGGGGTCGGCGTTCCGCAAGTGACCGCCGTGTATGAGGCATCCCTCGCCGCCCGCGAAGCGAACATCCCGGTCATCGCCGACGGCGGCCTGCAATACTCTGGCGACATCGCAAAAGCGCTCGTGGCCGGCGCAGAATCGGTCATGCTCGGCTCACTGCTTGCGGGAACCGATGAAAGTCCCGGCGACATGCTGTTCATCAACGGCAAACAGTTCAAGAGTTACCGGGGGATGGGTTCGCTCGGCGCGATGCAAACCCGGGGCAAGAAGACTTCGTACTCCCGCGACAGGTACTTCCAGGCGGATGTCCCCAACGACGACGATCTCATACCTGAAGGCATAGAAGGAAAGGTCGCCTATCGCGGCCCCGTCTCCACGGTGGTCTACTAACTGCTCGGCGGACTGCGCCAGTCCATGTTCTACACCGGTGCCCACACCATCGACGAGCTTCGCGCGAAGGGCAAGTTCGTGCGGATCACCGCAGCGGGGCTGAAGGAATCGCATCCGCACGACATCCAAATGGTGGTGGAGGCGCCCAACTACCGTCGGTGAGTGATGTGGACGGTGGTCGGACGACTTTGGGGGTTCTGCCCAAGAATGCCCGCCGAACCCGGAACCCCCAAAATCATCCGCCCACCTCAGTGACAGGCTGTTGTCGGGCAAAGAGCGACGGTTGTATGATGGTCGGCTTACCTTTGGTGAGCCTCCGAAACTCGGGGTCTTTCACACCAGGGACGCACCATGGGTTTCATTGACGTCAACGGAGTATCCCTCGCGCTGCCCGACGGGAGGCCGCTGCTCGACGAAGTGAGCTTTCGGGTTGGGGACGGGGTGACCAGTGCCCTCATCGGGGCGAATGGTGCGGGGAAGACCACGCTGTTGCGCATCATCCGCGGCGAACAGAAAACTGATGCAGGTGCAATCTCCATCGACGGAGCGCTCGGCGTTATGGACCAATTCGTCGGACACGTTCACGACGAATCCACGGTGCGCGACCTGCTCGTCTCCGTCGCGCCCGGGCGCATCCGAAAGTCGGCACACGCACTCGACAAGGCTGAACTCGCGATAATCGAGAACGACACTCTCACAACGCAGATGAGCTACGCGGAAGCTCTCGCCGAGTACGCGGATGCTGGCGGATATGACGCGGAAACCATGTGGGACCAGTGCACGATAGCCGCCATCGGCATCCCGTTTGAGCGTTCTAAATACCGGGAAGTGCGCACGCTCTCCGGAGGTGAGCAGAAGCGACTGGTGCTTGAGGCGCTGCTGCGCGGGCCGGATGACGTGCTGCTGCTGGACGAACCGGACAACTACCTTGACGTTCCGGCCAAACGGTGGCTCGAAGACTCCCTGCGCACAACGAAGAAGACCGTTCTTCTTGTGAGCCACGACCGCGAATTGCTCGCCCGTTCGGCCGACCGCATCATCACTCTAGAACTCGGCGCTGCAGGGAGCACGACCTGGACTCATGGAGGAGGCTTCGGAAACTATCACGAAGCCCGGCGTGATCGGATGGAGCGGCTCGACGAGTTGCGCCGTCGCTGGGATGAGCAGCACCAGAAGCTTAAGCAGTTCGTCCAGGCAATGAAGGTGAAGGCGGCGGCGAGTGACGAGTTCGCTTCGCGCTATCACGCCGCTGTGACCAGGCTGCGCAAGTTCGAGGAGGCTGGGCCACCGCTTGAGCGGCCAATGGACCAGGACCTTGCGATGCGATTGCGAGGAGACCGCACGGGCAAGCGTGCGGTTGTCTGCGAGCAGCTCGAACTTACCGGACTCATGGCACCGTTCGACCTCGAGGTGTGGTTCGGAGACCGCGTGGCTGCGCTGGGATCCAACGGCTCAGGCAAGTCGCATTTTCTGAGGCTGCTCGCCCTCGGCGGCACCGACCCGGATCCGCGCGCAGGTCACCTCACTTCCGTTGGTGCGACGCTCTCGTCAGTCGCGCACACCGGTGTGGCAAAGCTCGGGGCGCGGGTCGTTCCTGGATGGTTCGCTCAAGTCCACCAGCATCCGTCGCTCATCGGGCGCACCTTGCTCGACATCCTGCACCGCGGCGATGATAACCGTGACGGTATGGCGCGCGAGGCGGCGAGTCGTGCGCTGGACCGGTATGGGCTCGCTGAGGCCGCAGAACAGAACTTCGAGTCGCTGTCGGGCGGGCAACAGGCGAGGCTGCAGATCCTCCTGCTTGAACTGAGCGGGGCGACCCTGCTGCTCCTTGACGAACCGACCGACAACCTCGATCTGGTCTCGGCGGAGGCGCTACAGGATGCGCTGGAGAGGTTTGAAGGAACGGTCATAGCGGTCACCCACGACCGGTGGTTTGCGCGGTCCTTTGACCGCTTCCTGGTGTTCGGTGCCGACGGTCGAGTGTACGAGTCGGACGAGCCAGTGTGGGATGAGGCCCGCGTAGCCCGCGCCCGCTGATCCCGCCACAAAGTGTCACCAACCTCACGGCCGGGTACAACTAGTGACTCAGTGCCCCCGAAACGACTGTCGCGGCGAGGCGTGTTCGGGCGCTGCGACGACGGGCGTACTACTCCTCCCCAGGGACGGATCTGCGTGCGTGGCCACTGAAGTCGAGTGCGCATCCGCTAACCGTTTTCGTGCGCGTGGGGCTAAGTACATGCCAAAACACGCGTTGGCCAGTGCCGGTCTCATACTCAGCTCAGAGCGGGTGCGGAGTGGACTCGCCGCGACTGTGTACCCACGCGCCGCGCGCCGTGGTGAGTTGGTCAGAGTACGTAGCGCTCTCGAATGCGAAGCCGATCGTCTTTTGCAGCTACTCCGCTGCGGCACTCCGGGGCATGCCGATCCCGGATGACTGGCCCATGGAGGTGCATGTGCTCGGGCCGGCCGCGCGGAGAGGCAGGCCGCGGAATGGTGTGGAGCGACATCCGGTCACGCACACTGTTGAGCGGATCGTCGACAGAGGTGCATTCGCGTGCACGGATGTTTTCCGAACTGCGCTGGACGTTGCGCTCAGTCTGCCCTTTTCCGAAGCCGTCACGTGTTGATTGGGCGCTGTGGCGCCGCAACGAGCATCGGGTGACCGCGGACAGCATCCTGGGTGAGCTCGATCGGCTGAATCCGAGATACCGGAGAGCGCACGCCGGTGCGGTGATTGCTTTCGCTACTCACCTGTCGGACTCGTTTGGCGAGAGAAGAAGCGGGAGAATCGGCTTCGCCGCCAGGTGTCCGGAGTCGTGAGGATGACCACCGCAGACGTCATGAATCCGTCGCGGCTTGCGGCGATCCTGTTGGATGCTGGTCTTCCTCGACGCTAACGGCATCGCGGGTCTCGCCGCAGCAGTTCTGAACTCGTCGATACCGACGTTTTAGGCGCGGGGAGGTTACTTTAGGCGCGGCGACAGCGGATGCTGTGGAGCGGTCACGTGAGGGCGGCCGCGAGGCGGGTGACTGCTTCGGTGAGAGTGTCCGGCGAGCAGGCCATGTTGAGCCTCGCGAATCCGATACCAGGTGCTCCAAATGGTGGCCCGTTGCTCAGTGCCACCTTCGCGTGCTCAAGCGCGTAGACGGCCGGATCGTCGCCCCAGTCGAGCGCTCGGAAGTCCAACCACGCGAGATAAGTGGCCTGGGGGATCCGGTACTTCACGGCAGGAAGCTGCTCGGATAGCAGCCTGACCAGTAAGTTGCGGTTCGCATCAAGGGTGCGGAGGGTGCCATCCAGCCAGCCAGCGCACTCGCGGTACGCGGTGATGCTCGCGCGCAGCCCGAGGATGCTCGTGCGCATGTACACCTCGAACGGGAGTGTTCCGGCAACGTCCTTGAGTGGACCGGAAGTGACCATGAGCGCGCACTTCAGACCGGCCAGATTCCAGGCTTTGCTTGCGGCGGTGACGCATACGCCAACGTCGCGCGCCACATCCGACACTGCCAGGAATGGGGTAAACGCCTCACCGGCGTAGGTCAGTGGGCCGTGGATCTCGTCGCTCACCACCGTGGCGCCATACTTCGCCGCCAGTTCGGCGACAGCGCGCAACTCCTCCACGGAGTGTGCTCGGCCGACTGGGTTGTGCGGATTGCAGAGCAGGTAGGCGCGGGCACCCGCCTGGAAGGCGGCCTCGATGCCGTTCAGATCGAGCGACCACCCGTCGTCGAGGCCGCCAGCGAGCGGCACCTCCACTACCCGAGCGCCAGCCTCGTCAATCAGGTCGAAGAACGGAAAGTACACCGGAGGGTTGATGATGACACCCTCGCCTGGCTTCGTCACGCGGCGCAACGTCTCGACTATCGCGACGCCGACATCCGTTGTGGTCCAGACCTGGGCCGGGTCAACCGTCCAGTCCCAGCGTGCGGCAGCAAAGGAGGCGAACGCGTCCGGAAGTTCTGTCGACGGAAGCCCGTACCCGGTGTCCGAATTGCGGATGGCCGTGGTGAGGGCTTCGGCGATCGGCGGCGCAAGCGGGAAGTCGCTTTCCGCAACGAAAAGCGGGAGCACGTCGTCCGGGAACGCGCGCCACTTCATGCTCGTGCGCTGCCGAAGAATCTGCAGGGAATCAGCCACAACATCCATGAGCCAAGCTTGCCACTTTGCCAGGGATGTGGGTCACGCTGTCACTCCAGCACCACTACCTCCTGAATGATGAAAACTATTCCACGACGGTAGGCTGGTTGGGTGAGTGACATCGAGATCGGGCGGTCAAAGCGCGGCCGACGAGTTTTCGCGTTCGACGACATTGCCATAGTCCCGAATCGGCGAACCCGGGACCCGAAGGATGTCTCCACCAGCTGGACGATCGACGCCTACCAGTTCGCGATTCCGGTGATTGCCGCGCCCATGGATTCTGTCGTCTCGCCGGCTATCGCGATTCAAATGGGCATGCTTGGCGGTCTTGGTGTGCTCGACCTTGAGGGCTTGTGGACCCGCTACGACGACCCTGAGCCGCTGCTGAAGGAGATCCACGATCTGCCGGCGGCTGACGCCACCAAGCGGATGCAGGCGATTTACTCTGAGCCGGTCAAGCCAGAGCTGGTCACCAGTCGGCTCGCTGAGATTCGAGCCGCAGGCGTGACCGTCGCTGGCGCTCTCTCCCCGCAGCGCACCCAGCAGCTTTACAAGACGGTGGTGGATGCCGGCGTCGACCTGTTCGTGATCCGCGGAACGACTGTCAGCGCCGAACATGTTTCGCAGAACCAGGAACCGCTCAACCTCAAGAAGTTCATTTACGAGCTCGACGTTCCTGTGATCGTCGGCGGCGCGGCCGGGTACACGCCCGCGTTACACCTCATGCGCACCGGGGCGGCAGGTGTGCTCGTCGGTTTCGGCGGAGGGGCGGCGTCAACCACTCGGGCAAGTCTCGGCATCCACGCGCCAATGGCCACCGCTGTTGCGGATGTTGCTGGTGCCCGCCGCGACTACCTGGATGAGTCTGGCGGCAGATACGTGCACGTCATCGCTGACGGTGGTCTCGGCAGCTCCGGCGACATCGTCAAAGCCATCTCGGTCGGCGCGGATGCGGTCATGCTCGGTAGTACGCTCGCCAAGGCGACCGATGCGCCAGGCGGTGGTATGCACTGGGGTGCTGAGGCACACCACCCGGAGTTGCCGCGTGGCAACCGGGTCGAGGTTGGCTCCGTTGCCCCACTGGAACAGATTCTGTTCGGCCCGTCCACAGTTGCCGACGGTAGCGTGAATCTCATCGGAGCACTCAAGCGGTCAATGGCAATATCCGGGTACTCCGACTTGAAGGAGTTCCAGCGTGTCGAGGTTGTCCTCGCCCCGTACCACCCGTAGGGAGTAGCACATGGCCAGGCGTACGGTCACGCGATCATCGAAACTC
>JBDSZO010000251.1:0-2504 GCA_039925105.1 Terrimesophilobacter sp.
GCTGGCCGTGTCGCTGCAGGATGTCAAGAAACCGCGGAACTCCAACGAGCGGTCCGAACGCTTGGTGCGACATGATGCCGAGTCGATTTGCGGTCGCAGGATCGTCGTAGAGCAGCGGGGATTCTGCGTCCATATCGAAGCTCCACGCTACTGCAGCGGACTTACCGTTCGGCCAAGGAAAGCCTGGAAGTGACGACGGGATGGTCATGAAACCTCCGCTCCTGTGCGGCCGTCGGCGGAGAAGACGACAACGCCACCGACCCAAGTCTCAAGAACTTCGATACTGGTGAGGTCCGACATCGGAATCGCGCACGGGTCTTTCGAAAGAATCACGAAGTCAGCAAATTTCCCTGGCTCGATTGAGCCGACAGATTTTTCCCTGTGTATTGACGCGGCTGCGCCGAGGGTGTGAGCCTTAAGCGCGTCCGCAACGCTGATCGTATCGCCCCCACCGTCGAGGAGGTCTCCAGAGATCGTCACTCGAGTTGCAGCGGCTTGCACAGCCTCGAGCGGCCAGGGCGGACACACCGGCGCATCCGATGAGATAACGAGTGTCACGCCCGCGTCCCGAAATTCACCGAGCGGCATGATCCGTGCTGCCCGCTCCGAACCCAAAACTCGCGCGAGCTCCTGCCCGTAGCGTCGCACATATTGGGGCTGAGGAATTGGCCAAACACCCAAGTCCGCGATTCGTGCGACCTGTTCTCGTGTGGCCCCTCCACAATGCTCGATTCGATGACGTGCGTCGCACCGCCCACCCGCAGCACGCACTGCCTCGTGAGCATCGAGGAGAATTGTGATCGCCGCGTCACCCTGCGCGTGCGTACCCGACTGCAGCCCTAGACGTTCGACTCGCATCACCAGGTTTGCGAGTTCTTGAGGGTCGTGGTAGAGGTAGCCATGGTCGGACGAATCGCAGCAGTATGACTCTGTGAAGCTCGCCGTCGCCGCAGTCAGGGCCCCATCGACGTAGATCTTCACGCCGGCTATCGCCAATCGATCATCACCAAGACGACCACCGATACCGAGCTGCTCCAATTGCGCCAAAAGCGACGAGATGACGAGCATTTCCACCCGAAGCGTCAGTTTCGCCGTATCTCGAGCCCTGAAATAGGTGAGCATTTCGCGCGAGGAGACCTGCGCGTCGACCACGCTTGTTACGCCAGCAGTGTGCATTCGTCGCTGCGCATCGAGCAGATTTTCCAGCAACGAATCTGGTTCATCTCCTAGGTGAAAGTTTGGTCCGTTGTTGCCGATCTTCACTCCGAGCGCGCCTGTCAGCTGGTCCGCTGCGGCATCCCACACGTCACCGTTCGGCGTTCCGTCGTCGTCGCGACCGAAGTGGCCACCTTGAGGGTCTGGAGTTTCTTTCGTGATACCTGCGGACGCGAGCACAAAACTGTTCACTATCGCACCGTGACCGCTGGAGTGAAAGACCAGAACTTCGCGGTCGGTGGCCACGAGATCTAGGTCGTGGCGGGTTAGCATTCGCTGTTCGGCAACGTTGCCGTGGTGGAAACCGTGCCCACGGACGGGCCGCCCAGATTGTTGCGCGGCGCGCTCGCGCAGGGCATCCACGACCGCACCGATGTCGTGCGCTGCCTCCCAACTGCAGTCGACCCACGCCGAAAACTGGCCGAACATGAGCGGATGGCAGTGCGCGTCGACGAAACCCGGAAGCAGCGCCGCGCCGGCAAGGTCGATGACCCGAGGATTGTCGTGAGCTGCACGACGGCAGTCGACTTCTGAGCCTACGCCTACGATGCGATCCCCCCGCACGAGCACTGCGTCCGCTCGTTCGACTTCCGCCATAGTCAATACAGTTCCGCCGGTCAAGATGATGTCGCGGGCTTCAGCTGAGGCAATATTCACAAGCAGTGTTTCCTTCACGGTTGGAGATCGGTGGCGGAGAGCATCGCTATGTCACCAGTCAACGAATTCCGGAGCGGACGCGTCCCAGGAACGCTCATTGAGTGCCGATATCTCGCCTTCGTCGAGTTTGACCGCAGGCGCGTATGACGCCTCGGCCAGTTGAGCGATACTGTCCGGTCCGATGATCGTTGAGGTGACTCCCGGCTGTGCAAGTGCCCAAGCCAAGGCGACCGACGCGAGCGGCACCTCGTGCCGTGCGCCGATCGCGTCGAGCGTCTCGATCAGCGACCATCCCGACGGTGTGAAATATTGCCTCAGTTGGCTCGCGCGTTCGCCTACGGGTTCAATGCCTGGCCGGAAAGCCCCGGACAGGAACCCACTTGCCAGACTCGAGTAGGTAACGATGCCAAGTCCGGTCGACACCGCAATCGATTGCAATTGGTCCTCGTACTCAGCCCGATTGAGAAGGTTATATCTGGGTTGTTCGACTTCAATACGCGGATACCGCGTGTCCTTCTCCGCCATTGCCAGTAAGGGGGAAAGTAGATCGCCAAAGCACGCGAAGCCGCAGAAGTTGGAGGTGCCGACGTGCCCGACCTTTCCAGACTGAATGAGTTCACCGAAGGTCGCGA
>JBDSZO010000252.1:0-4095 GCA_039925105.1 Terrimesophilobacter sp.
AATCGAGGGCTGCCCCTGCTTGAAGTAATGCAGGTACACCCACCGTCTGGTGCGCCCGTCTACACCGACAATTGGTGGCGTTGCGCTCCAGTTGGTTTCTTTCACCCCCGGCGAGTAGAAAATGACCCGTTGCAGCTGACCGATGATGTAGCCGCGCTCCGCCAGCCGCGCCTCGCTTTCAACATTCAGGTTGACCGCGTCCCGTTCCTCGGGAACATCAGGCAAAAGTGCCCAGTCCTCTTCAGGAATCTCGACCATGTGGTAGATCCCCGGATAGTCCCCGTACCCCATCTCGGCCAGGCGAAAGTCAGCACCCTTGCCGGTGTGACCGGGCACGATGTCGTCGATCACGATCCCGCCATAATTGTCCGCAACGTCACAGAGTTGCCGGAACTCGTCCTCCAGGCCGAATGCCGGATCGATCTGGGTACTGATCCGATCGAAGTGGCCGTCCACCGTCGCGGTTTGACCCCAGCCGGTAATTCCGCCAGCCTCCTTTACCGGACCGGTGTGAATCGCGTTGATACCAATCGACTCGAACGCTTCCCACAACGCCTCACTTCCGAGGGCGCCAAGGTACGACTGGCCCGGTCGGGTGATCAGAGAGATCGGGTAGGCGGTAAACCACACCGATGCGGTGCGGATGGCACGGCGCGGGTCAGGGCGCGCGTACGAGTTGCGCCACATGCTGGGTTGACCGGAGAGCCCGCGCGCGAGCACCTCAGCGTCACCGAGCATGGACTGGCGTTTCAACCATTCCACGTAAGACGGATTCGATGCGACGGCTGATCGCGGGTCGATGAAACCTCTCCGAATGCCGCTGCCGCCCAGTTGGGCGCGCGGGCGTAGCCGCTTGGGTCGTGCAGGGTACCGCCCTTCGTCGTAGGTGATTTCCGGCCCATCAGCTTCTGGTCCATCAGCTTCTGGTCCCACTGGTTCTGTCATGGTTGCTCACGTCTTTCCGTGTCGAGAACGAGCACACTGTGGCCGTCGAGGAATGTTCCGTCCTCCGAGTCGCGGTATCCGCCGAAAACCAGGAGTGGGGCCACGGTGTCGAGGTTCGGAACCAGGACTGGCGTCGCCGAGAAATTAACCGCAACAGTGGTGTTTGCCCGAATCAACACTAGCCATCGGTCATCCTCGTCCACCTCGACACTCACCGCCGAGAAGTCAGGATCGGTGATATCGGGACGCCCTGACCGCAGCTGTGCGAGCTTCTGGTACAGCTCCAGAATCCTGGCGTGCCGGCCACCGGCACGCTCAGACCAGTCGAGGATCGACCTCCGGAATGTCTCCGGGTCCTGTGGGTCCGGAACGACCGAAGAGTCCCACGCCATTCTGGCGAACTCGGCGATCCGGCCGTCAGCGGTCGCCTTCCCGAGGTCCGGTTCCGGATGGGAGGTAAAGAACTGCCACGGGGTCGATGCAGCCCACTCCTGGCCCATGAACAGCATGGGCGTGTACGGACCAAGCAGTGTCAGTGTGGCAGCTATCGCCAACTGGCCATCGGAGAGTGTTCTGGCTAAACGGTCACCAGCCGCCCGATTGCCGACCTGGTCGTGGTCCTGACTGAATACGATCAGACGAGACGTCGGCGTGGTCAGCGTGTGGATCGGGCGGCCGTGGTGTCGTCGTCGGAAGGTGGAATAGCTTCCGTCATGAAAGAACCCCTGGGTTAGCGTTTTTTTCAGCGCCTGCAGCCCGGCGAAGTCTGCGTAGTAGCCGGAGGTTTCACCGGTCAGTGCGACGTGCAGCGCGTGGTGGAAGTCGTCGCTCCACTGCGCGTCAATGCCGATTCCACCAGCCTCGCGCGACATTATCGTTTTCGGGTCATTCCGGTCCGATTCTGCGATCAGGGTGAAGGGCCGACCCTGGGAAGTCGACGCGCGCTCGACCTCGGTGGAAAGTTCTTCCAACGTTGACATTGCGCGCTGATCAACCAGAGCGTGTACGGCATCCAGCCGCAAACCGTCCACGTGGAAATCATGCAGCCACAGCATCACATTGTCGATGATGTAGTGCCGAACTTCATCAGAATCGGGACCATCCAGGTTCAGTGCACTCCCCCAGGTGTTCGCTTCATCCCCGCGCAGGTACGGCCCGAACTTGGGAAGGTAGTTGCCGCTCGGTCCGAGATGGTTGTAGACGACATCCTGAATCACGCCGATGCCGGAAGCATGGCAGGCGTCCACAAACCTTTGGTAGCCTTCCGGACCGCCGTAGGGTTCATGTACTGCGTACCAGAGCACGCCGTCGTAGCCCCAGTTGTGCACCCCGTTGAACGCGTTGACCGGCAACAGTTCGACGAAGTCGACACCGATCGAGCGCAGATGTTCCAGCCTACCGATGGCGGCATCGAGGTTACCCTCGGGCGTGAACGTGCCGATGTGCAGTTCGTAGATGATGGCCCCGGCGACGCTGCGACCGGTCCAGGAGTGATCCGACCAGGCGTACGCGCCCGTGTCGAACGTCTGGGACAGCCCGTGCACGCCGGATGGTTGCCGCAACGAGCGTGGGTCCGGATACGGGCCCTGCCCGTCAACCAAATAGCCATAGTTGAGCGGGCTGTCGTAGTCGAGCGCAGGCTCAAGATGCCACCAGCCGTCGGCCTGGTCATCGCGCTGGAGCGCCTTCTGATCGCCGTCAACGACGATGTCCATCGTGGATGCGTCCGGGGCCCACACGCTGAAGCTGCCTGGGCCCCTCAGGGGTGTCTGGCGCATCACTCTCGCACTCCCCGATTTTTTGTCAGGAGCGCGACAGGGTACCTCTCCAACAGGTCAGCCAATCGTACGCTTCCGGCACCGAAAACTCGCCCGGTGAGCACGTCAACGAGCTCGCGGCCACCGGGCTCGATGGTGGTGTCCTGCCATCCGCCGCTCTGTTCCAAACCGTGCGATAGCCGGGTTGCCACCGCAATGACGCCGCCACGGTCGAAGGCGATGGCGTGGTCTGCTTTCGCACCGAAGACCGTGAGCCCACGGTAGCGGGTGAAACGTTCTGGATGGTCGCGCCGCAGGCGAAGAGTTCGAGACACCAACAACAATTTCGCGGCACCACTGGCATCGATGGGCGGCAACCATCCGCTATCGATTCGATCCAACAGTCTGCGGCGCTCACCGAAGTCGACCGACCGGCGGTTGTCTGGGTCGACCAAGGATCGATCCCACAGTTCACTGCCCTGGTAGACGTCGGGAATTCCCGGCGACGCCAGTTGCAGCAATTTGGCGCTGAGGGAGTTCGAGGAGCTGGCCGGCCCGATCGCTTCCACCACGTCACCGATAGCTGCAGAAACTTCCTCGTTGTCGAATGCGGAGTCGACTGCGGCGTGAAGTCGGGACTCGAACACGGCATTTGGGTCGATCCAGTTTGTCGAAATCCCGGACTCGCGCGCCGCCTTCTCGGCGTAGCCGTGCAGTCGTTCCCGTGAAGCCGGCCACGCGCCAACGATCGCCTGCCAGAGCAGGTTCTCAATCACCGGGTCACCAAGATCAGCGACGGCGTGCACTCGCGCAGCGAAGGATGACCACAGTTCTGGCCGCTCGGACAGTGCGCTGATTGTGGCGCGGACATCCTCAGACCGTTTGGTGTCGTGAGTCGACAGGGTGGTCATCGAGTTCGGCAGGGCGGACTGACGCCGGGTCTGCCGGTCATGGAAGGTGTGGACGCCGATGGCGAACTCGCTGGGGTCTGCACCCACCTCGTTGAGTGAAGTCAGGGAGCCGAACCGGTAGAACGCGGTATCTTCGACCCCCTTTGCCATGACCATTCCGGAGGTCTGCTGGAACCGAATCGATGCCGGATCACCCTCGGTGGCAAGCACCCCGGCAACCTCGTCGATGCGCTGGGCAAGCTCCGGCAGCTCATCGCGGGCGTGAATTCGCGCCGCCTCAAGGTGGCCAAGTCCCAGTGGCAGGTACGAGCGGTACACCGTGAACGCGGCAATTATTGGGATCAACGCATCCGCTGCCCCGTCGATCGCCGGCATCAGCCGGGCCAGCCGATTAACTTCGGACCGCAGAATTCCGTCGGCAACTCCCGTTTTGGTGCCGAAAATCAGCTTGTGCCAGTCGAGATCCGGCGTTGCGCCCCATT
>JBDSZO010000253.1:0-4788 GCA_039925105.1 Terrimesophilobacter sp.
GAAAGCGGCATCATCGGCTGCCGCGCAACGACCTGTCGCCACAGGAACGCGGAGAACGCAAGAACCCCGACAGCCATCGGAAGCCAGATCACCGGGCTCGCCCACCCGAAATTGCCCTGCTCGATGAGGGCGAACACCGGTGCGCCGACCCCAATGACTCCCAGTGCCGCTCCGGCATAGTCGATCACGGTATCCGGTTCCCGTTCGTCGCGGTGCTCAACCTTGACGAGCAGAATCAGGGTGAGAGCAATGGGCAACAGGTTGATGGCGAAAACGAGCCGCCAGGACAGCAGGTCGACGAAAGCGCCCCCGACCACCGGGCCAGCGATGAACGCTGCGCTCGTCCAGGCGGTCCAGGTTCCGATCGCCTTCGCTTGGGCACCACCGCGAAACACCGCCATGATGAGGGCGAGCGAGCACGGCACCAGGAGCGCACCCCCGACGCCCTGGAGAGCGCGCGCCACGATCAGGAACTCCACGTTTGGTGCGAGAGCGCACAGCGCAGACGCGACGCCGAAAACCCACAGGCCGAGACGAATGACCAGGATGCGGCCAAGCACATCCGCCACGGAGCCGGCAACAAGAATAAGGGCGCCGAGCGTGATCAGGTAGGCGTCAACCACCCACTGCTGGGTGGACAGGCCACCACCGAGTTCCCGGCTGATCGCCGGAAGCGCAACGTTCGTGACTGACCCGTCAAGGAACGCTACAAACGCGGCAAGAATCGCAATAGTGAGCACCAGTCGCTGCTGTCTCGTCATGGTGCCAGTAAACACCCGTTCGGCAACGAGCGCCCGCTACAGCATGCCAACCGAGGTCACCGCGATCACCGCAACCCCCTGCTCACCGGATTCGGCGAGGTCGACGGTGGCTGTGATCGCCCAGTCGTGGTCGCCGGCCGGGTCAGCCAAAATCTGCCGCACCTGCCAGACATCCGGCCCAGCGTCAATCATCAGCATGGCGGAACTGCGGGCGTCGGCGTCGGTGCCAATCCAGTCGTGTTGGGCAAAGTACAGATCGAGAGCGTCACGCCAGCGTTCAGCATCGAAACCGCCTGGCCCGTCCAACTCCCCGAGTGCCCCAGAATCATCGAGTGCGGCAAGTTGGACCCGCCGGAACAATTCATTGCGCACCAGCACCCTGAACGCCCGCTCGTTGCTGACCACCGACGGTGGAGGTGGTGGAGCGATCGGCTCAGCGGAGCCGGGTGTTCCTTGCTGGTGCTGCGGGTGGCTGAGCTCCTCCCACTCCTCCAGCAGGCTCGAATCAACCTGGCGAACCAGTTCGCCAAGCCACTCGATCAGGTCGCGCAGGTCATCGGTCTTTGCCTGCTCAGGAACACTTTGACGAACCGCGCGGAACGCATCCGAAAGGTAGCGGAGCAGCTGGCCCTCTGCACGGCCGAGCTTGTAGAAGCCGACGTACTCGTTGAACGTCATCGCGCGCTCGTACATGTCGCGCACCACCGACTTGGGGCTCAGCTCAAAGTCTGCGGCCCACGGCTGGGATGCTCGATAAGTGGAGAATGCCGCATCCAACAGCTCCTCAAGCGGTTTCGGATGGGTAATGCTCTCCAGAAGTTCCATGCGTTGGTCATATTCGATCCCGTCGGCTTTCATCGCCGCGACGGCCTCGCCGCGTGCGCGAAACTGCTGCTCCGACAGCACAGTGCGCGGGTCGTCGAGCGTCGCCTCGATCACCGAGATCACGTCGAGAGGGTAGTGTGCGGAATCCGGATCCAGCAGGTCGATGACAGCGAGCGCAAACGGAGACAGCGGCTGATTGAGCGCGAAGTTTGGTTGCAGGTCGACGGTGACGGTGATCGCCCCCGACTGGTCCTGGTTCACGATCCCCGCCGTGCGAAGGGTTCGATAGATGGAGAGGGCCTGACGCGCGAGGACAAGCTGACGGGACCGCGGTTCATGGTTGCTTTCGAGCAGTTCGCGCACTTCCGCGAACGCGTCACCGCCGCGCGAGATGACGTTGAGCAGCATGGCGTGGCTGACCCGCAGTTGCGACGTGAGCTTCTCCGGTTCCGCAGACACCAGCCGGGTGAAGCTCGGTTCACCCCAGGACACGAATCCTTCCGGAGGCTTCTTCCGCACCACCCTTTTGAGCTTCTTCGGATCGTCACCGGCCTTGGCGACCAGGCGAGCGTTCTCCGTTTCATGCTCTGGTGCTTCAACAATGACTGTGCCGGCGGTGTCGAATCCGGCGCGGCCGGCGCGGCCCGCGATCTGGTGGAATTCGCGAGCGTTCAGTTGTCGCATTCTGGTTCCGTCGAACTTGGTCAACGCGGTCAGCAGAACGGTGCGGATGGGAACGTTGATCCCAACGCCGAGAGTGTCGGTTCCGCAGATCACCCTCAAATGTCCTCGCTGGGCAAGCTGTTCGACAAGGCGACGATATTTGGGCAACATCCCGGCGTGGTGCACGCCGATACCGGAGCGGATCAGGCGCGACAGGGTCTTGCCAAACGTCGTTGTGAACCGGAAATCGCCGATCAATTCCGCAATTTCGTCGCGTTTTGCCCGATCAATCACTTTCACACTGGTCAGAGCCTGTGCGCGCTCGAGTGCGGCAGCCTGCGAGAAATGCACAATGTAGATGGGCGCCTGGCCCGTGTTCAGCAGCTCCTCGACTGTTTCGTGGATCGGTGTTGTCACGTAAGAGAAGTGCAGCGGAACCGGCCGTTCAACTCCGGTCACGCACGCCGTTTCACGCTGGGTGCGTCTGGTCAGATCTTCGGCAAGCCAGTCCACGTCGCCGAGGGTGGCCGACATGAGCAGGAATTGCGCTCCCGGCATCCGCAGGAGGGGAACCTGCCAGGCCCAACCCCGGTCGGGGTCAGCGTAGAAGTGGAACTCGTCCATCACGACGATCTCGAACGGGGTGTCCGATCCGTGCCGAAGTGATTGGTTCGCCAAAATCTCCTGGGTGCAGCAGATGATGGGTGCGTCAGCGTTCACGCTCGAATCTCCCGTCACCATCCCGACATTCTCGGCACCGAACGTGTCGACAAGGGCGAAGAACTTTTCCGACACCAACGCCTTGATCGGCGCAGTGTAAACGCTGCGTTTGCCCATCGCGAGCGCGGCATAGTGCGCGGCAACCGCGACCAGTGATTTGCCGGTTCCGGTCGGCGTACTGAGGATGACGTTCGCCCCGGAGACGAACTCGATGATCGCCTCATCCTGCGCCGGATACAGGGTGAAGCCTTCTGCGGTGCTCCAGTCGACAAACGCACCGTAAACGGCATCCGGGTCGGCGCTCGACGACGGCGCCGGCAACGGGATGGGCAACGGGGTGGGCACCCGTTAACCGTTGCACACCCGGAGCCTGGCAGCCTGCAGAACTATGCTTGCCCAATGTCCAGCACACGCGGATTCGCTCCAGTGCCTGCCAAACCATTGTCTGCCAATCGGTGGCCGGCTGCGCTGGCGGGATTCGCCTCTGTCGCTGCAGGTCTCGGTGCCGCAGAGCTGGTTGCCACCGTGTTGGCGCCGGCGGCCAGCCCGTTTGTGGTGGTTGGTTCCTTCGTCATTGACCTCTCCCCCGGTTGGCTCAAAGAGTTCGTGATCGGCGTGTTTGGCACGGCCGACAAACTGGTGCTGCTGATCTGCGTTGGACTGTTGGTTGCGGTCCTCGCGGCGATCGCCGGCGTTCTGGAGCAGCTTCACCCACCGATGGGTCGGTTGCTGATCTTGGTCGTCGGTGCCACAGGCATCGCGATTGCCGCTACCCGGGCGAACGCGACCTGGACCTGGGCGCTGCCGTCGGCCACAGCGCTCGTGGTTGGTGTCATAGTGCTGAGAATCATGATTCGACGCTTGGCTGGACGTTTCGCAGAGGGAGACGCGCGCGGTCTTGCAGCACAGGACCGGCGATCATTCCTGATCTTCGCCGGCGCAATGACACTGGCAGGCATTGTGGCGGCGGTCGCTGGTCGCGTCGCCACCAGGGCAATCCAGTCGGTCGATGCCGCCCGACGCATGTTCACTCTCCCCCCGCCTGCCGTTGCGGCAGCAGCGGTATCGCAGGGTGCAGCATTGAATGTTCCGGGCATTGCGCCTCTTGTTACCGCAAACTCGGACTTCTACCGGATCGACACGGCGATTCTGGTTCCGGCGGTGGATCCTGCCACCTGGTCGCTGAAGATTTACGGGTTGGTTGAGAAGGAGGTCACCCTCAGCTTCGACGAACTGCTCGCACTCGAGTTGGAGGAGAACTACACCACGCTGGCGTGCGTCTCCAACTCTGTCGGTGGCGACCTGATCGGCAATGCACTCTGGCTCGGCTACCCGATCCGCAAACTTCTTGCCCAAGCCAACCCGGGCTCCGCCGCCGATATGGTACTTTCGCGCAGTATCGACGGGTTCACCGCAGGCACCCCGTTGAGCGCACTCACCGACGACCGCAATGCGATCCTGGCGGTCGGAATGAATGGCGAGCCGCTTCCTGCGGAGCACGGGTTCCCCGTGCGGATGGTAGTTCCTGGACTGTACGGTTACGTGTCCGCGACCAAATGGGTGACCGAGTTGAAGGTGACCAGGTTTGCTGACGACGTCGGCTATTGGACTCCGCTGGGCTGGAGCGCACGCGGGCCGGTGAAGCTCTCCTCCCGTATTGACACCCCACGCGGTGGGAAATCGATTGGGGCGGGCTCCACCGTGATCGCCGGAGTGGCCTGGTCGCAACATGTTGGGGTCTCCCGAGTTCAAGTTCGCGTTGATGATGGCGCCTGGAAGGATGCAACCCTCGCCGACGCCATCTCGATCGACACCTGGC
>JBDSZO010000254.1:0-1590 GCA_039925105.1 Terrimesophilobacter sp.
ATCGTCCCCGGTTCTCGTATAAACACGGCTCATCTCCCTAGCCTGTCATCATTGGCGAAGGCTAGGCTGGAATCGTCGCCTGAAGAACTTGGCGACACAACTCCCGCGGAGGGGAAACCGGTCCAAATCCGGTGCTGACCCGCAACCGTAGGACGGCCAACAGCCGTCGAGCCGGGATACCTGCCTCGGGAGAGTGTGAAGACTCTTATTCGTCGTGGTCTGCGAGACAGAGCCCGGGCCGTCGTCCGACAGTGGCGCATGTTCCACCACTTGGTGCGACCGGAACGGATCAGGCGTGGACCCCAAATCTGAAGGTTCGCGATGTTCGACATCCACTCTGGCTGGGCCCGTCTGACCGTTCTTGTGGGACTCCTGTTTGCCGCCACCGTCGCCCTGAGCCTCTCGCCAGGAACCTCGGCACGGGCAGCAGATGGCGCCTGCCAAGACGGAGCCGGCGTTACCGTTGTCGTCGACTTCACTGAACTTGGCGGAAGCATTGAAGCCGGATGCGCTTCTGGCGACCCGGCGACCGGCCGGGCCGCTCTGCTCGCCGCGAGATTCACGGCGACCGACTCGCAGCCTGGGCTCCTCTGCGCCATCAACTCAGAACCGGATCCCTGCCCTGCAACATTCCAGGGCTCGTTCTGGTCGTACTGGCACAGTGTGCCGGACGGCGAATGGATCAGCTACCAGGTCGGTGCCGACAGCAGCCATCCGGCATCGGGCAAACTGGAGGGTTGGCGCTACAACGACGGCACTGTCGGACCCGGCATCACACCGGCCGCAGTGGAGAGCACTCTGCGAGCAACCCCATCGGTCGCACCGACGGGCCCAGCAATAACAGACACAGTGCCCGACCTCCAGTCTTCGGCTGCGGAAGCGCAGAACAGCGCCCTGGTTTTCACAACGCTCGGTTTCGCCGCCGCAATCGTCATAGTCGTCATCCTGTTTGTCGTGCGGTCCCGGCGTCGGAGAGCGACCGAGAAGTGACGGCAACCAACGTTCAGGTTCGCCCTGGCCGAACAACGGCAACGCTGGCCAGAACACTGGCGGTGCACCCGATCGCCTGGTGGGTCTGGGCGCTGGGGATCGCCGTTGCGACAACCCGATCCCCCGGCCTGGTCTCGACCGCGCTCCTGATTCTTGCCATCATTGCCGTCGTCGCACTCTGCCACAACGCTTCCCCGTTCGCACGCGCCTTTCCCACCTACCTCGCACTGGCAGTGATGGTCGTGATCATCAGGGTGTTCTTCCACATTCTGGTGGGCATCAAGACCGGAACGACCGTGCTCATACCGCTGCCGCGGATACCGCTCCCGGACTGGGCGGGAGGTATCGAACTGCTCGGCCCAGTGACGGCGTCCGGACTTCTGACCGCAATCACCTCAGGGCTCGCACTTGCCGCACTGCTGCTCTGCTTCGGGGCCGCCGTCGCGCTCACCAACCCGCAACGGACGTTGCGAAGCCTGCCGGCCTCACTTCACCTGCTGGGAACCTCAGCGGTGATCGCCATGACGCTTGCCCCGCAACTCGTGTCTTCCTGGCAGCGCGTTCGGAGCGCCCAGAAGTTGCGCGGCAGAAAACTTACCG
>JBDSZO010000255.1:0-4360 GCA_039925105.1 Terrimesophilobacter sp.
GCCACAACCCGAATGTCGCCCTGACTCGCCCCCAAGTCATTAACCCGCTTACCCTAGTTGGCTAATGATTGGTGGTGTCGCTCTCAAAAGAGGAACACCTAGCACTCTCTATCATTGGGCGTGCCTACAGGGCTGTACAGTCGTCATTTTGGGGGACAGTTGGGGTACAAATACGCACTTTTGCTACGATTTCACGCCGTATTATCGGGTCGCACAAGCACAGCAACTGTGCTTTGCGGGGTACAAACGCAATTTTTCAACGAATTCTGAGGTCCAGGTGCAAATTCTGTGGCCATTTGGCCCATCGCGGCGACGGAAAGCGTAGTTGGGTCATCGAAGCCCGCACAATTGCCCCCAATTCTGGGGTGGTTTCAGCCGAAACTCCGCCAGCGGCTGTGTCCGGGGACCAGAGCAGAGCGGATGGGGCGTTGGCTTGCCGCCCACGCGGACTGTTGTCGCGGGAGCTTTGCGTGCGCCCCGTCGAGCTCTACTGCCATCACCTGGAGCACACTGATGACCGCAGCAAGTTCGTCAGGCGTCGGGTTTCCCGACACCACGCGGATGTTCTCGCCAGCGCCGACGACCGTCCCGGTCGGCGGGTGTGCTTTGTGCACGCTCATAGTGGGATGTTCCCGTGCTTCTTCGGAGGCAGACTGGCCCTCTTCGTTCGCAACGCCCGCATCGCCTTAATCACTGCGACCCGGGTTGCCGCGGGTTCGATGATGCCGTCGAGTTCGCCGCGTTCTGCCGCAAGGAACGGACTGGCGACATTGTAGGTGTATTCGTTGGCGAGCTTGGTTCGCACGGCTGCGACATCCTCGCCGGCTTCCTCGGCGGCCTTGATCTCGCCGCGGTACAGGATGTTGACCGCACCCTGTCCCCCCATGACCGCGATCTCCGCTGTCGGCCAGGCGTAATTGAGGTCGGCACCGAGCTGCTTTGAGCCCATGACGATGTATGCCCCGCCGTACGCTTTGCGGGTGATAACGGTGACGAGCGGCACTGTCGCTTCCGCGTAGGCGTACAACAGTTTTGCGCCTCGACGGATGACGCCGGTCCACTCCTGGTCGGTGCCTGGCAGGTATCCGGGTACGTCAACGAGGGTGAGGATGGGAATCGAGAATGCGTCGCAGAACCGCACGAATCGGCTGGCTTTCTCGCCCGCTTCAATGTTGAGGGTTCCGGCCATCGCGTTCGGCTGGTTGGCGACGATTCCGACGGATCGGCCTTCGACCCGCCCGAAACCGACAACGATGTTGGGCGCGAAGAGTGGTTGCGTCTCCAGAAAGTCGCCGTTGTCGACAATGTGTTCGATGATCGTTTTGACGTCGTACGGCTGGTTGGCGGAGTCGGGGATGATGACGTTGAGTTTGCGATCCTCATCGGTGATCTCCAGTTCGACTTCGCTTTCGAACTCTGGAAGGTCGGCCAGGTTGTTATCGGGCAAGAAACCCAGCAGAGTTCTGGCGTAGTCGAGTGCGTCGTTCTCGTCGCTGGCAAGGTAGTGGGCGACACCAGACACCGTGTTGTGGGTGAGTGCGCCACCCAACTCTTCCATGCCGACGTCTTCGCCGGTGACGGTCTTGATGACGTCGGGGCCGGTGACGAACATTTGGCTGGTCTTGTCGACCATGATCACGAAGTCAGTCAGTGCGGGGGAGTACACGGCCCCGCCGGCTGCCGGTCCCATGATGATGGAAATCTGGGGGATGACACCGGAGGCCCGCGTGTTGAGGCGGAAGATTTCGCCATACTTCCCGAGCGCAACCACACCTTCCTGGATGCGTGCACCTCCGGAGTCCAGCATCCCGATAATGGGCACGCCGGTCTTCATGGCGAGTTCCATGACTTTGATAATTTTTTCGCCGGCGACTTCGCCGAGCGAACCGCCGAAGATGGTGAAGTCCTGCGCGTAGACGGCAACCTGGCGTCCGTGGATGGTGCCGGTTCCGGTCACCACTGAGTCACCGTACGGCCGCGACTTTTCCATGCCGAAGGCGTGTGTGCGGTGCCGCACGAACTCGTCAAGTTCGACGAAGGTTCCGTGGTCGAGCAGGAGGTCGATGCGCTCCCTGGCGGTCTTCTTGCCCCGCTTGTGTTGTTTCTCGATTGCCACTTCACCGCTGGCGGTTACGGCCTCGTGGTAGCGGTTCTTGAGGTCGGCGAGTTTCCCCGCCGTGGTGAACAGGTCCGGTTCGTTGGTGTCGTCGGTCACGGTTGACACTTTACCGTCCGGTCTCCATGAATCGATCAAGCTCCTCGGACGTCGGCCCAGTGGCGGGCCCCCGACGGGTGACCGCGATGGCGGATGCAGCGTTGGCCAAACGAGCGGCAGTGACCGGGTCGACTTGCGCGAGAATCGCGGCGATGAAGGCACCGACATGGGTGTCCCCGGCTCCATTGGTGTCAACAGGCTCAACCGGGAACGCCGCGACCTGCTCCGGATCCTCGCCGGGCGCCATGATGAGGCAACCGTCAGCGCCGAGCCGAACAATCACCCCACGGTGGTCGGAGGCAAGCATTCTGGCCGCAATGACCGGGTCGGATTCGCCGGTCATTGCTGTCGCCTCGGCGTGATTGCAACTCCACCAGGAAGTCGCCTCGAGCGTTGCGTCAAGCGTCAGGGCAGGTATGTCGGCAATGAGTGGCCCAGGGTCCGTGACGACCGTGACCGATTGCGGCAACTGACTGAGCCAGTTCGTGATGGTCGAGGCATTCGGGTCACTGAGCAGGCCGTAGCCCGAGACGTAGACCACGTCGCCAGGATTCACCGCGACCTTTGCGATCCGCTCTGCGGTGAGCCTCGCCTCTGCGCCGACGACCGTGAGGAAGGTGCGTTCACTCGAAGCATCCGTGATCGCGATATCCCAACCGCTGTCGACGTCGGTGTCGGGGTCGAGCAGGATCTCAATTCCTTCGGCCAGCATGGCAGCCCTGGCCAATTCGCCGAACGGTCCTGTTCCGTGGATGCCACCATAGGCGGCCGGCACGCCCAATCGGCGCGCCGTAGACATGACGTTGAAGCCGGACCCTCCCGCGAGCATCGCGCCGCCATCGGCGAGGATGTCGCCGCCGGGTGCTGGCAGTGCCGACACCGTGACGGTGACGTCGATCACGGTGTCACCGACGCACACGAGTTTCGCACTCATTGCCCTGGCACCCCGCGCAACTCAAGAAGCCGGTCTGCCACGGCGTCAAAGTCCAGGTTGTTCACCGACCGGATCGTGGCTACCGCTTCTGGCGGGAATCCGTTCACCCCGTGACAGGCACCGCCGATCGCGCCGACCATGGCGGCGATGGTGTCGCTGTCGCCGCCCTGCGCGGCCGCGGCGAGGCACGCATCCCACGGGTTGTCCTTGAGCATCGCGAGAATTCCGAATGCCATGGGAACCGACTCTTGCGTCGCGAGGCTCGTTCCGATGAGTTCACGCAGGTTACGAAGCGACGCGTCTGGCAGAAGTGGGTCGGCCAGGGAGGTCGCAAGTTCGATCCGCCGATGGATGCTAGCGCCGGGGGCCCAGTGGCCACGCTCCTGCCCGATGCGTGCGGCCACTATCCCGCATTCAATTGCTTCGCTGACATCCGCACCATCGATTCCCGCGCTCACGGCGGCCGCAACGGCACTGGCACCGGCTAACGCAATTCCTGTGTTGTGGGTCACCGCACTCGCTTCAACCACTCGATCCACGAGCGTCGAAAGGTCACCTGATTCGACAGCGATGCCAATCGGTGCAACCCGCATGGCTGCGCCGTTCGTCGTGCCGTGGCGACCAGCCTCTGAAACGGGTGCTCCCGCGAGAATTGCTGCAACGGCGGATTTGGTCGACGGCCCGAGTAGGTCGAGGGAACCACGTGCGCGCATAGCCTCCTCCCACTCGATCAGGGCGCGTGCGAACGCGGACTCGTCAACATGCCCAGCACCGTCCAGGAGTGCGTGTGCAAGCAGGAGCGCCTGTTCGGTGTCGTCGGTCACAGAGCCAGCGGGCATTCCGGCTGCGATCGGGTGATCGTCGTCGGCCGGCTCGAAGTTGCCGAGGCGGCCGAACTTTCGGATCACCTCCTCCGGGGAGAGCAGTTGGGTTGGCATGCCGAGAGCGTCGCCGATCGCGAGACCGTAGAGTGCACCCCGTGCTCGTTCCCGGGTGTCAGCCATCGCCATGCAACGTGGCGCTACCCACGTGGCGCAATAATTTCAGCGACTCGAGCCGGCTCGACCATTAGCCACCGACCGTTATCGGAACCTCCTCCTGCCGGCGAACATGTCGGCGGCTGAAGAGGATGACGCCGAGGTAGCCGACGACAAGGGCGACGAGCACTCCGAGGTTTGCACCCGCCCAGGTTCCCTCACGGCCGCCAAGTC
>JBDSZO010000256.1:0-2340 GCA_039925105.1 Terrimesophilobacter sp.
ATGTCGAACAGGACTGCCGCCGGGAGTGTGTGGGTCACGACATCCGAGTCTAGGGGCGTTGGGCTGTGTGCGTGCCGAGTCGCACTGCGGCACCTATCCTTGAACGGGAGGCGAATGTGGCACAGCAATCAAGTGAATTCAGCGGGCGGCTTCTCATTGTCGCCTTCGAGGGCTGGAACGACGCTGGCGAGGCTGCCAGCGGGGTCGTTCGGAAGCTGAAGGACATGCTGCCGGTGCATCCGCTCGTTCAGGTCGATGCTGAGCGGTATTTCGACTATCAGTTCAATCGCCCGGTCGCCACAACCAATGACGACGGCATACGCACTTTGGTGTGGCCGAGCGTGACCCTGTACGGGCCGGCGTCAACCCGCGCGAGGCGGGCACGTCGTGCTCAGAGCGCCGACGGTGCGGATTCGACGGCCAAGACTGAGCTTGCCGCCGACGCCGGTCTCGCCGTGAGCGGCGATAACGCCTCGAACGTGTATTTGCTTCTCGGTACAGAGCCCGCACGCAGCTGGCAGAGTTTCACTGCGGAGATCATGTCGGCGATCGCCGAGTACAAGATCACCGCGGTTATCCTGCTGGGTGCGATGCTTGCGGATGTTCCGCACACCAGACCCATTTCCATTTTTGTGAGTAGTGAGAATGCTGCGGTCCGCGAGGAGCTCGGGGTTGAGCGCAGCAACTATGAGGGCCCGGTCGGCATCCTCTCCGTGATCGGCGCGGAGGCTGAGAAGGCGGGTATTTCGACCGTGTCGGTCTGGGCGTCCGTTCCGCACTACGTGCACAACGCCCCTTCGCCCAAGGCGATGTTGGCCATGATTGATCGTCTGGAGGAACTCATCGATGTGGTGATTCCGCGCGGCGATCTCGTCGACGAGTCTGCGGCCTGGGAAAGCGGGATTGACGCGCTTGCCGGTGAGGATGACGACATGGCGCACTACATCGAACAGCTGGAGCAGGCGCGCGACACCGTAGATTCGCCGGAGGCCAGCGGTGAGGCGATCGCCCAGGAGTTCGAGCGTTATCTTCGCAAACGTGATGGAAAGGCCGACGGGCGCGATCGGCCGTAGGGTCAGCTGGCCGCTACCAGGTCGATGCCGAGTAACGCATCGATGGCGGCAAGGGTTGCCGTGCTCGGCGGTATCGTGAGCTCGACCTGTCGATCGATAAGCGCGACGGCGGCTGGCGTGTTGAGGTCGTCGGCGAGCACGTTGCGCAGTTCAGCAAGGACGCCTTCGTCGTGGCCGACTGTCGTTGCGGCCCATTCACGCCAGGCCTGCAGCTTTGTCGTTGTGGCGTTCAGCATCGAATCGGTCCATTCCCAGTCCGCGCGGTAGTGCTGGGTGAGCAGGGCGAGCCGGATCACCTGCGGGTCGACACCGTCGGCGACGAGGCGCGAAACGAGGACCAGGTTTCCGAGCGATTTGCTCATTTTGACCCCGTGAAACGCGACCATTCCGGCGTGAGCATATCGCTGGGACCAGTCGGTTCCGGTGAGTGCGGCCGAGTGTGCTGCGCTCATTTCGTGGTGCGGGAAGAGCAGGTCGCTTCCACCCCCGTTGAGTGTGATTGGTGAGGTCAGGTGGCGAAGTCCAATAGCGGAGCATTCTATGTGCCAGCCCGGTCGTCCCCGGCCGATTGAACTCTCCCAGGCGGGCTCTCCGGTGCGGGCAGCACGCCACAACAGTGGGTCGAGCGGGTCTTTCTTGCCTGGTCGGTCGGGGTCTCCCCCGCGCTCGGCGGACAGTGTGAGCATGGTGTCGCGGCCGAGTCCGCTCTCTTGCCCCAGCGTCCACGGAGTTTTTCGTTCTGCTGCTGAAATGTCGAAGTAGAGGTCGGGTTTGCTGTCCGGGCTATCCACCCAGTAGGCGAACCCTTCCTCGATGAGCGCCGCGCAGGCGGCGGCGATGTCGTCGATGCTTTCGACGACACCCATGTACTGGGTTGGCGGGATGACCCGCAAATGTTGCATGTCGTTGCGGAACAGTTCGATCTGGCTCTCGGCCAGTTCGCGCCAGTCGACGCCTGTTGCGTTTGCCCGTTCGAGCAGCGGATCATCCACGTCGGTGACGTTTTGCACGTAGCGAACGTCGAGCCCGGCATCCCGAACCACGCGGTTGAACGTGTCGAACGCGAGATAGGTTGCGGCGTGCCCGAGGTGGGTGGCGTCATACGGGGTGATGCCGCAGACGTAGAGCTGTACCGGCTGGTCGGCGGGGATCTGGTTCGTTTCGCCGGTGGCACGGTCGAAGAGGCGCGGCGCTTCGCCGGCGCCGGACAGCCGCGGTAGCGCGGGTGAGTTCCACGACCTCACGGCAGCAGTACGCCGGTGGACAG
>JBDSZO010000257.1:0-2541 GCA_039925105.1 Terrimesophilobacter sp.
ATGGTTCGACGGTCGAAAGCACTGACTGGGTAACGCCTTAGGCGGTCGTCCACTGCATTCGGTGGTATCGCACATTCTCGATGTCGAGAGTGTGGTCTTTCCGGAAGGACAGATCCGCAATTACCTCATCGTCGGTGGGCCGAGCGATGGTGAAGTCGTCCAGGATGACCATGCCCCCAATATCCAACTGAGTGTGATGGTTGGGGCAAAGGCAGAGGAGGTTGTTCAAGGCATCCGCGCCGAGGTGGGGCCGGCCCAAAGGTTTCACGTGGGCGCCTTCGGAGTAGTAGCGATTCCCAGTGCCGGGAATGGCTGTCTGGCAGACCTGGCAGTGGTGGTCGTAGAGCAGCTTGATGCCGCGAGACAGTGCCGTATCGCGGATACGTCGTGAGACGACACTCGTCGCGAATGCTGGGTCGGGGACCGGGTCCTCGGTGGTCCAGAGTTTGGCTTGTTCGGGGATGCGCTCCAACCTGAATCGCAGGACCTTGTGGCCATTTTGGCCGATAACCGTATCCCAGTCAGTTACAAGAAACAGTCCCGCATATTGGTACCCGGTGGGCGGCGCGTACGGGTTGGATTGGTGAGCGCCGCGAACAACACGAACGGGGAGACCTTCCACCATGCTGGTTATCAGTCCCGCGTTTCCTGGCGCATCGACGGACTGATCATGGGTTTGTTGAGTAGCACCAGGGTCGCGGCCGCCGTGGCCGGTGTAGAAAAGGTAGTCTCCGAAATCAACGTCATCGGTGTAGCCACCAGACACTACGATCGAGTCGGCGCCCTCCTGCCGCGTGCCAGAAATGCCAGCCTGAAGTGGCCTGTGCACATAAGCGTCATGAAGTTCGCGACGATCGATGAATAGAGCGCCGACTTTGACACCATCCGGAGTGCCGAAGAACTTGGGCAACACTGCCTCCCGGTCCCCAGGATAGTGCTAAAAAGCCGTCTTGAGTCTTGGCCCCCGTTGCGGGGCTGACCGGGGTCGCGTGATTTGAACTAACGTCGATTTGAAATTAGCTGCGAACTTTTTGTGAGGGCAAGGAATGCTTGATCTGAGTCCACTTCTAGGTGCAATGGCGGGGACACTGATCCTGTTTCTTCTGCCGACCGTCGTGGGTCTGGGTATTGGCCTCATTTGGATTGGCCTTCTCAAGAAGCGTTTCGGACTTGTTCTTGGGGGAGTGGCCTTTCCGGTTGCAGTTGGCATTGTTGGGTTAACCTTACGAACGATGCCAATCCACTCTGCAGATACCGCATCAGCGCTTTCAACCGGGATGGCGCCACTCGACGCGCTAAGCCCGTATGGCTTTTGGCTTGGACTGGCAGTTTTCCTTATCGCCGTCCTGCCCGCGTGCGTCAAAACGACGTTCGCTCGATAATTTTTGACAAGGAGTGGAATCCATCGTGATGCAAGGCGATCGTGGACATATCCCGAGCACGATGCGACTTCGTTACTCGGGTCGATGCCGCTCTTGTGGCCAGGAGCTCGCCGCAGGCGTGCACGCGGTCTACGACCGCAATTCAAAGGCAGTCGAGTGTTTGCCGTGTTCACATCTGCGCGGTGCGGAGTTGTCTGTTGCGCAACCTTCACCAAGCCTAGATTCGACTGCCGGAGCGAGTGTATCTCCTCCCCCATTGGGGCGAGCAATTCCTGAGGTCCATGCGGGCGTTGCCGGAGCCTCAGCTCGACGAGAGGGCGAACGACGCAGCGCGAAGCGCGAGGCGCGCATTCGCGAGGCTCACCCAAAGCTCGGTGGGCTCATGCTTGCGCTAAGCGAGGAACCGCAGAGCACCAGGGCGTGGGCGGTCGGGGCGCGCGGCGAAGAGAAACTTGGGCACCGGCTCAATGGACTCAAAAGTGACTCAGTTCACTTGCTGCATGACCGACGTATCCCCGGAACGAAGGCAAACATCGACCACATGGTGGTGTGCCCATCGGGCGTATTCGTCATCGATGCGAAGAAGTACAAGGGCCAACCGAGTCTGCGTGTAGAAGGTGGCTTCATCCGTGAACGAACAGAGAAGCTCATGGTTGGGTCGCGTGACTGCACCAAGCTTGTTGGTGGAGCGCAAAGGCAGGTGCACCTCGTTTTGGCAGCGCTCGCAAAAGCTGGTATTCAGGATGTGCCGGTCACCGGGATGCTGTGCTTCGTCGACGCGGATTGGCCGCTCCTCGGAGGCGACTTCACCACTTCCGGAATCAAAGTGATGTGGCCAAGAAAAGCGGTCGAACTGATTCGCAAGCCTGGCTCGATCGACGTTTCGACCACACAGCACATCTTCCGCACGTTAGCTCAGGTGTTCCCCGAAGCGTAGGCGTTGCGCACTCTTTCACGTTCACGCCAAACGCGTCACCTCTGGTCGCAACACACGCTGCCGGTTAGCAATTCGCTCCGCAACATAACCGGCATCCCGCCCGACCCCGCCGAGCAACTGCGAGGTGAGGCCGAACTGGAACGGCATCCCGACGAAGTACAGACCAGGCATGATTGCCACGACGCCGCGCTGCGCATCCGTGCGGCCGATCGACCCCCACGA
>JBDSZO010000258.1:0-4927 GCA_039925105.1 Terrimesophilobacter sp.
AGAACTCCATATGTCGCAGAAGGACCTGACCAACCCGTGGCATGCCGCGTTCGCCTCAGCGGCATCGTTCACCGTCGGCGCCACCTTGCCGCTGCTCGCGGTGCTGCTCCCGCCGCACCCCTGGCGAATCCCGTTGACGTTCGTTTCGGTGATAATCGCGCTCGCCATCACCGGGTGGATCAGTGCCAGGCTCGGCGGAAGCCGCGCGACAAAAGCCATAGTGCGCATTGTTGGCGGCGGCGTTCTCGCACTCGCCGTCACCTACGCGATAGGCGCACTGTTTGGCGTTGCCGTTCAGTAATCAGTTCTCGGCTCATAGTCTGCCTCGCGTAGGCGATCCAGCACACGCTGCACGTGCTCCGGCCCACGGGTTTCAAGACTCAGCTCGAGTTCGACCTCGTCCAAGAGTGCGCCTCGGCCGTGCCGCGTGTGGGAAACCTCAATGACGTTGGCGTTCGCATCAGAAATCAATTCGGCGATGCGCGCCAACTGGCCCGGCCGATCCGGCAGAGTCAGGCGAAGCCTCAAGTACCGGTCAGAGGCGGCGAGACCCAACGATATGACGCGTTCCATAACCTGCGGGTCGATGTTTCCCCCACTCAGAATGGCGACAGTGGTCCCACTCGCCTTCACTTTTCCGGTGATGATCGCCGCGACGGCAACCGCTCCAGCCGGCTCAACAACGAGTTTCGCCCGCTCCAACAAGACCAGTAGGGCGCGCGCGGTGTCATCGTCGCTGACGGTGACCACCTCGTCGACCAGTTCGCTGATAATCGAGAAGTTCAGCTCGCCAGGCTTGCTGACGGCGATCCCGTCCGCGATGGTCGGTTTAATGTGAACTTCGACTGGTTTGCCCGCCTCGAGGGATGCCGGATAGGCGGCGGCGTTCGTCGCCTGCACGCCGATCACGCGAATCTGCCGGCCATCCTGAGCAGCCCGCTGCTTCAAGGCACTGGCCACACCGGCAATGAGTCCCCCGCCACCGATGGGAACTATCACCGTGTCGACCTCCGGGATCTGATCCAGAATCTCCAGCCCGAGCGTTGCCTGTCCGGTGATGATGTCCCTGTGGTCGAACGGCGGGATCAGAATCGCGCCGGTCGACTCGGCGAACTCTGCTGCAGCCCGCAACGGAACGTCGACGTTGTGGCCACGCAAGATCACCTCGGCACCATAGTTTTTGGTCGCCTGAAGTTTCGGAAGTGCGACACCGATCGGCATGAAGATGGTCGCCCTGATGCCCAACTCTCGCGCAGCCAGCGCAACCCCCTGGGCGTGGTTTCCGGCGGAGGCGGCGACAACACCACGCGCGCGCTCCTCCTCGCTCAGCGTCACCATCCGGTTGTAAGCGCCGCGAACTTTGTATGATCCGGTGCGCTGCAAATTTTCGCACTTGAGGAAGACAGGGGAACCAAGCAGTTCCGCGAGGTACCGGGAGCTTTCCATCGGCGTCACGGTGGCAACCGCACGCACGCGGACCCGTGCCTGCTCGATCTCGGCCAGCGTGGGGACCGCGCTTCCTGTTCGTCTTTCCGCGGTGTCAGTCATCGAACACTACCTGGGTGTTGGTGGACAGATGAGCGCGCTTCCATTTGCCCGCAGCCACGTACCTCACCATCGCGTTGAGCGTGGCGATGACGGGAACTGCGAACAAGGCCCCGGCGATCCCGGCCAGGAATCCACCCGCCGCCACAGCGAACACAACCGCCAGCGGATGCACTTTGACCGCAGTGCCCATAACCAGGGGCTGCAATACATGACCCTCGACCTGTTGCACCAGAAGCACGACGCCGAGCATGATGACGGCGGGGACTGGGCCAAGGTAGACGAGCGCCACGAAAACCGCGATCGCCCCCGTCAATACTGCGCCGACAACCGGAATGAATGATCCGAGGAACACGGCAACCGCAATGGGGAGAACCAGCGGGAAGCCGCCGAAGAACAGACCGACAATCCAGGCGCCGAGTCCGATTCCTACCGCATCGACAAATGCCACAAAGATCTGCACTTTGACGAACTCGGTGAGAGTCGACCAACCGGACCGACCGGCGCCATCGACTGCGGGGCGAGCCCTGCGGGGAAACAGGCGAACGGTCCACGCCCAGACCCGCTTGCCGTCGATAAGGAGGAACAGGGTCGAGAAGAGAACCAGCAGCACTCCGGCCACAAAGTGTCCGAAAGTTGAACCAACCGACACTGCACCGGACACCAATGCTGAACTGTCCTGCTGAAGGGTGGTCCAGAGTTGGGCAAAGTACGCGTTGATCTGAACGTCAGTGAGGTGCAGAGGTGAAGCCAGAAGCATTGCTTTGAGGTCGTCGTAGAACGTCACCGACCGAGCCTGTAGGTCTGGAAAGCCACTGACGATCTGGGTGACGATGAGGTACACGAGTCCCGTCACAATGGCGATCAGTCCAACTTCGGCGACCGCGATGGCCAGCCACTTCGGCCAGCGATGACGCTGGAGAAACTGAACCAGTGGCACCAGAAGTGCGGCCAGCAGAATTGCTATCAGGAACGGAACGACGATCAGCCGAAGTTGAATTACCAGAAAGATGAGCAGTGCAGTAACGGCGGCAATGGCGAGAATACGCCACGACCATGCGCCGGCAATGTGCATTCCTACCGGCACCGCATTGTCCACTGTGCGCGCGCGGGAATCGGATGCCGAGGATGCTCGCCTGCCGAAGATCACGCTTCAGTCTAAACGGGGACGTATACCGGTAACTTCATATTCCGTCAAAGGAATTCTTTGAGGTCGGTCAGGGCGACCGTCAGTGGAGTTGGCTAACCTCGAGGTGATGGTTGAGAAACTCAGCGCTTCACAGGCGCGCAGAATTGCACTCGCTGCTCAGGGCTTTGGCATCCCCGCCCCGGCCGCTGTCGGAACGCGCCAACTCAACCTGCTCATTCACCGTCTCGGCCTGCTTCAACTTGATTCGGTGAACGTTTTCGAGCGCAGCCATTACCTTCCCGCTTTCGCACGACTCGGGGCGTTCGACAAGACGCTTCTGGATCGGCAAACGTTCGCGAGAAAAGGCGGGTACATCGAGTACTGGGCCCACGAGGCAGCAGTGATCCCGGTAGAAACGTGGCCGCTCCTGCGGTGGCGAATGACACATTTCTCAACCAAAAACTACGTTTCCTGGGTGGAGGACAATCGCGCACTCGTTGACTGGGTGCGCGCGGAGCTTGCCGAGAAAGGGCCACTCGCGGCAAGCGCGATCGAACATGATGCGAACAAGCGCACCGGACCGTGGTGGGGACACTCCCCGATCAAGACTGCACTTGAGGCACTGTTTCGCTGGGGCGAGGTGGTGAGCGCCGGACGCACCCGTTTCGAACGCTGCTACGCACTGCCGGAACACATTCTCCCTGCGGAGATTCTTGACCAGGACATCCCGCGAAGAGACGCACAAAAACAGCTTCTTGAACAGGCGGGACGGGCCCACGGGATCGGCACAACATCCGACCTGGCCGACTATTTCCGCTTGAAGTCGACCGAATCGGAGCCGTTGTTGAGGGAGCTCGTCGATGAGGGCGTACTGGAGGAGGTCGCCGTCGCAGGATGGAACCGCACCACCTACCTGCACCGCGACGCACGCAGGGCCAGACGAATCGATGCCACCGCCCTGCTCTCGCCGTTTGACCCGGTGGTGTGGCGGCGCGAGCGTGCCGAACGACTATTTGACTTCCACTATCGGATCGAAATCTACACGCCCGCCGCTCTCCGAAAGTTCGGCTACTACAGCCTCCCCATTCTGATCGACGATAGCGTGGTGGGCCGGATCGACCTCAAAAGCGACCGGCAGGCGGGTGTGCTGCGGGTGCAATCGGCCTGGCATGAAGGCCACGCAAATCCCGGAGTCGTCGCCGAGCGGTTGGCACCGCTGCTGAGGCAAGCCGCCGACTGGCAAAAGCTGGAGTCGATTTCTGTCGCGGATCGAGGAAACCTGGTGCGGCCAATCGCGGTCGAACTTGGAGTCGGCCTGCTGAGCTGAACGGGTGGCTGTGCTCGACTAGAACTTCGTCGCGTTGTCCAACAACCGCTTGATGCGTGCGGCAAGCGGTGGATGTGTTGAGAACATCCGGCTCATCGCGCCAGGCTTGCCCGGGTCACCAAACCACATGTGCGCCATCGTCGAATTCTGTTTCTTCATCGGTTGCCCATACTCGCCAAGCTTGTGCAGCGCACTGGCAAGGGCCTCCGGGTGCCGCGTGGTGAGCGCGCCGGTCGCGTCAGCAAGGTATTCGCGCTGACGCGAGATAGCGGACTGGATGAGCGCGGCCACAATCGGCGAAATTACCAGCGCGGCAAGACCGACAATGAGCATGATCGGGTTACCGCCACCGTTGTTGTTGCGGCGCCCACCACCGAACCACATCATCCGAAGCAGAATGTCGGAGATGATGCCGATGGCGACAACCAGAGCGAACACGACCGTGTTGAGCCGGATGTCGAAGTTTTCGACGTGGCCCATCTCGTGAGCCATAACACCCTCAAGCTCACTGTCCGTCATCATGTCGAGCAGGCCCGTCGTGGCCGCAACGGAGGCAAGCTCAGGCTTTCGCCCGGTAGCAAACGCGTTCGGGGCCGGGTCGTTGACGATGTACACCTTCGGCATCGGCAGACCCTTGGTGATCGCCAGGTTTTCGACCACGCGATACAGCCTGGGATTATCGGCCTTCTGAATCTGACGTGCACCGCTCATCGCGAGCGCCTCGCCGCTTCCGGCGAAATACTGGATGACCACGTAGATGCCAGCACCAATGATGGTGGCGATAGTGATGGTCCAATTGCCGGTGCCCAACGGGTCACCCCAAATCAGATTCGCGGCAAAACCCAAAACTGCAACAAGCAGAAGGAACCCGATGATGATGAACACGGTGTTGCGCTTATTGCGCGCTATTGCTGAATACATGGTGT
>JBDSZO010000259.1:0-10145 GCA_039925105.1 Terrimesophilobacter sp.
AATCTGGAGAACTCACCGACCGACTTGCACGTCAGGTGCTGGAAGGTGTGATCGCTGGCGAGGGTTCACCCTCCGATGTGGTCGAGAAGCGCGGCCTCAAGGTGGTGTCGGATGACGGTGCGCTGATCGTCGCCATCGATGACGCCCTCGCGTCGCAGCCTGACGTTCTTGCAAAGATCCGCGACGGCAAGGTTCAGGCTGCTGGCGCAGTGATCGGCGCCGTCATGAAGGCCATGAAGGGCCAGGCGGATGCTGCCCGGGTGCGCGAACTGGTTCTCGAGCGGGCCGGTTCCTCCGACAGCTAACGGCGCAGCTTCGACCCAGTTTCACCACCTACACTGCTGGCACACAGTGAACAGTGGGGGCGGCATGAGTTCAGTTTTGGTTACCGGCGCAACCGGATACATCGGTGGTCGACTGGTTCCGCGACTGCTGGATGCCGGGCACACGGTGTCGGTTGTCGTGCGCTCGCCCCAGAAGCTCGTGGATGTGCCGTGGGCCGAATCCGTGAGCGTTATCGAGGGTGATGTGACGGACCCGGTGGCCATGGCAACGGCCTGTGAGGGCATCGATACGATCTACTATCTGGTGCACTCCATGGGGTCGGCGGGCGATTTCGAAGAGATCGAGGAGAGGGCCGCCCGCACCGTCGCCGCCGCCGCGTCCGAAGCGGGCGTGAAGAGAATTGTTTACCTTGGCGGCCTCCACCCGAGCGGCGTCGCGCTTTCGCCACATCTGGCGTCGCGGGAACGGGTTGGCGACATTCTGCTCACATCCGGCGTGCCGACGGCCGCGTTCCAGGCGGGGGTGGTGATCGGGTCCGGGTCGGCATCCTTCGAGATGATCCGCCATCTCACCGACGTGCTACCGTACATGCCGGCCCCGCGCTGGGTTCGCAATTTCATCCAGCCGATTGCCGTGCGGGATGTGCTCTACTACCTTGTTGCCGCTGCGGGGTTGCCCGGCAAGGTGAACCGCACCTTCGACATCGGTGGACCCGATGTGCTGCGATACGGCCAGATGATGAACGGCTACGCGCTCGAGGCGGGTCTGAGGCAGCGACCGATCGCCGCGCTCCCGGTGTTGACCCCGTGGTTGGCATCCCAGTGGGTCAACCTGGTCACACCGATCCCGCGTCGGCTCGCGGTGCCAATCATCGCTTCGCTTCAGTACGACTGTGTGGTGAGCGAGCACGCAATTGACGATGTGATCCCGCCACCGGTAAGCGGGCTCACCAGCTACCGACACGCTGTGCGGCTGGCTCTCGCGAAAGTGGATGCTGGGGATGTGGAGACGAGCTGGCAGAACTCGTCAGTGTTGGGTGCGCCGAGCGATCCGCTGCCCAGCGACCCTGACTGGGCAGGTCACCAGGTGTTCGTGGACGTTCGGGAGCAGCCAACCTCGGCGACGACTGCCAAACTGTGGGCTGTCATTGAGGGGGTCGGTGGGGAGAACGGCTGGTACTCGTTCCCGTTGGCATGGGCGTTGCGCGGCTGGCTGGACAAAATCGTTGGCGGGGTTGGACTTCGACGAGGGCGACGGCACCCCGAGCGCCTGCAAACGGGTGAGGCGCTCGACTTCTGGCGGGTTGAACGCATCGAGCGCGGCCGGTTACTGCTGCTTCGCGCCGAAATGAGGGTGCCGGGGCGAGCCTGGCTGGAACTGCAGGCGCTGCCGGCGAGCGGTGCGGCGGATGCTGTGCCTGAGGATGCTGACGATGCGGTGGGCACGGTCGGCTCGACCTATCGTCAACGGGCGATCTTCTTTCCCCGCGGTCTGGCAGGCAGGCTGTATTGGTTTGCGGTGCTCCCGTTTCACGGAATGATTTTTCGCGGCATGGCGAACCGCATCACCGCTCAGGCGGAGTCCGGTTCCCCGTAACGCGCGGCGCAGATACCTGCCGTGATCCACAGCAATTCGTGGCCGAACATGCCAGCGTTCGAAGTGTTTGAGGCAGGGGCCGCTGACTCCGTCGACACATTCTCTGGCACACTTCGAGAATACGTGGATCGGTTAGATGGCTCTCATCATGTTGTTCCGGGCGTCGTGAGTGAGTTCCACGAGACCGAGCGCTTCGCGCAACGGCGGGAGGTACATCCCGAAACGCCCGCGGTAGCCGTTCCGCAGGCCGCACCAGCCGCCGACCGGGTTCGACTCCGAGCGGCCCCAGCTCTGAGCGCCCCAACTCTGAGCGCCCCAACTTTCCACTGTCCCGCCTGGGGCTGGCCTTTGTTCCCTTTCGTCACGGATGGTCCCGCTCGACGGGGAACACTGGTGACAAACGGGAACAGTCGAGGGAACGTCGCTCGTGTCAGTTAACTCCCGGAGTGCGACTCCAAAAAGTGGTAGAGCTCCGTGTCATCCACGCCGGGGAAGGTGCCCCGCGGCAACGGCGACAGGATGTGCGCGTGAAGTTTCGCGCTCGCCCACGCTTTGTGTGCCCACCGTTCCGAAAGCTCGCCTGACGGACGCCTGCAGCAGTTGGCATCAGGGCACCGTGAGGTTTGACGGTTGGTCGTTTCACGGCCACGAAACCATTTTGCGTCGTTGAATGGCACGCCGAAGGCGATCGAAAACTCCTGCGCCTCAGAACTTCCGATCTGGGTCGAGCACCAGTACGTGCCCGCGGGAGTGTCGGTGTACTGGTAGAACTCGGTCGTGCGTTTGGTGCGATCAAACGCTCCCCTGGCGCTCCAGTGCCGGCAGACGATCTGTCCCTCCGTCGAACCGGTCACATCGGACGGCAGCGGCAGGCCGTCATTCTCGTAGCCCTTGTACAACGCACCGTCCTCCCCCACTCGCAGGAAATGCACTGTCATCTCCAGGTGGCTGGTGGCCAAGTTGGTGAATCTCAGCGCCGCCGCCTCATGCGTGACCCCGAACGCGTCACGAAAATCTTCAATCGCAAGGTTTCTGTCCGACTTGGCCGAGGTGAGAAACTCGACCGACTGGCGAAGTGGCATCAGGCACGCTGCCGCAAAATAGTTGATCTCGAGGCGCTGACGCAAAAACTGCGCATAGCTGGCCGGTTCTCGGTGATCGAGCAATCGGTGTGCGAGCGCCTGAAGTGCCATCGATCGAAGGCCATGCCCGCCAGGGATGGATGCCGGAGGCAGATAGATTCGACCATTGGCGAGGTCAGTGACCGAACGAGTCGAGTGGGGTAAATCGGCCGCGAAGATTAGGTCGAAGCCGAGGTTCTTCGCCATCAGACTGACCGTCCGATGGGTGAGGGCACCGGCGGAGTGGCCAACGCTGTCAAGCTGATCCTGTGCCAGCTTCTCCAACTCCGGCATGTAGTTGTTTTGCGTGCGCATGTATTGGCGAAGTTCCGTGTTCGCGCGCCGCGCCTCTTCCGGCGTTGCAATTGCCTCTCGTGCGCGCCTGGACAATTCCCGGTGCAAGCCGACGAGTGCTTCGAGCGTGTCATCCGACGTCGTGCGCGAAGCCCTGATCGTTGGGAGCCCCAACCCCGCATACACCGCACTTCGCTGCATCTGCTCAAGCTCAATCTCAAGCGCCGCACGGGGCGACGGAGGCGCCGGGTCGAGCAATGCCGCGACGTCGAGGCCCAGGGTTGCGGCAATCGACTGCAAGAGCGAAAGCCGGGGCTCCCGTTTGCCGTTCTCCATGAGGGAGAGCTGGCTTCCCGCCATGCCGACTTCGGCACCCAGCTGATCGAGCGTCAGTCGAGCGTTCGTTCGGTAGTGGCGGATGCGTTGGCCCAGCGTCACAAGGTCGGTCATGAAATCAACAATAGTGAAAGAATCGCTCTTCTTTTCACCAGATGCAGCAGAAACATCCAGCTAAAGGAGCGCACACTGTTATCTAAGGCTAATTCTTGTAAGGAGCTTGATATGACCCTCACTGCCCCCCGCAACACGCAACTCGCCGACTCGGCCGAGGTCGTAACGACCCATCGAGCTCCGGACAATGCGCCCGCGTCGGTGGTGAAGTGGGTGAATGAGATTGCCGCACTGACCCACCCAGACTCCATCCACTGGTGTGACGGGTCCGCGCGTGAATACGACCGGCTCACCCACGAAATGGTTGCCAGCGGCACCCTCACGCGGCTAAACCCGGATCACCGCCCATACAGCTTCCTCGCGCGCAGCGACCCGAAAGATGTCGCCCGCGTCGAGGCCCGCACGTTCATCTGCTCCGAGGACCAGGATGACGCCGGTCCGACAAACAATTGGCGCGACCCGAAAGAGATGCGAAAAACTCTCCGCGACCTTTTCGATGGAAGCATGCGCGGTCGCACCATGTACGTGATGCCGTTCTCTATGGGGCCAATTGGCTCACCGCTGGCAAAGCTCGGCGTTCAGGTCACCGACTCCCCCTACGTCGTCGTAAGCACGTCGATCATGACCCGAATGGGTTCGAAGGCGCTCGACCGGTTCAAGCCAAACACCTTATGGGTTCCGGCCGTGCACAGTGTTGGTGCCCCCTTGCTCGACGGCGACAAGGATGTCCCGTGGCCGTCTAACGACACCAAATACATCACCCACTTTCCCGAGACTCGCGAGATCTGGTCTTTCGGCTCCGCCTACGGTGGAAATGCGCTGCTTGCAAAGAAGTCGTTCGCGTTGCGCATCGCCTCGGTGATCGCGCGCGATGAGGGATGGCTCGCGGAGCACATGCTCATCCTGAAGGTCACCAACCCTCGCGGCCGTGTGTTCCATGTCGCAGCAGCGTTCCCGTCGGCCTGCGGCAAGACCAACCTGGCCATGATGCGCCCGTCGATCCCCGGCTGGAAGGTCGAAACCATTGGCGACGACATCGCCTGGCTTCGTCCGGGCCCGGATGGCCGCCTCCGCGCGATCAACCCCGAGGCAGGTTTCTTCGGCGTTGCGCCCGGCACGAGCCCGAAGACCAACCCGACAGCCATCGACACGATGTGGGGAAACACCATTTTCACCAACGTCGCGCTTCGCGACGACGGCGACGTATGGTGGGAGGGCCTCACCGACACACCGCCAGCCCACCTGATCGACTGGCAGGGCAACGACTGGGACAGTTCCTCGTCGACGCCGGCGGCACACCCGAACTCCCGTTTTACCGTTTCCGCGGCGCAGGCACCCTCGATCGCTGACAGCTGGGATGACCCAAACGGTGTTGTGCTTGACGCGATCATTTTCGGCGGACGGCGGGCCAATAACGTGCCGTTGGTGGTGGAAGCGCGGGAATGGCAGCACGGCGTCTACATGGGGGCGACGGTCTCCTCGGAGCGCACGGCCGCAGCGGAAGGCAAAGTTGGCGAGCTCCGCAGGGACCCGTTCGCGATGATGCCGTTCTGTGGCTACAACATGGCCGATCACTGGTCGCACTGGCTGGATATGGGCGAGTCGCTGCGCACGAACGCTGTTGTTCCGCGAATCTTCCAGGTCAATTGGTTCCGCAAGGGTGACGATGGCAGCTTCCTCTGGCCGGGCTTTGCGGAGAATTCTCGCGTGCTCGCCTGGATTCTCGACCGCGTCGACGGGCAGGCCGCAGCGAAGGACACTCCGCTCGGTCTGGTCCCGACCGCCACCGGCATCGACCGCGCCGGTCTCGACGTGTCCGATGACGACTGGGACCAGCTGTTCGCTATTGACCCTGAGGCGTGGCTCAAAGAGCTTGAGGGCACCGAGAAGTTCTTCAGCACTTTCGAGGACCGCCTCCCGGATGCACTTCCACAGCAGCTCGCCGACATTCGCGAGCGGTTGCGCAAGGCGTAACACAACGTTCTGCGTGCCTCGCTCGTCTTAGGAGGTATGACCACCATTGCGCCCGCCCGTTTCCGGGTGCTCGCCTCTACCGCCAGAATGGAGGCGACGCGAGGAGGAATTTCGGTGACGTTGTCCGGTGCAGATGCCCGTGACGGTGCCGACGCGCGCGAAGTTCGGGCCGACTGGGAACGCGTTGTCAGCCAGCTAGTCGCTGAACGCGGTGACTCCTTGACCCGATACGCACACCTTCTGTGCGGGAGCGCCGACGATGCCGCCGACCTCGTTCAGGACGCGCTGGTGAAGACCTTCGGGCGCCTGCGCAACGGCTTCACGATTGCCAGCGCCGAAGCGTACGTTCGCAAGGCGATCCTCAACACCTACCTCGATCGTGGTCGGCGGACGACACTGTGGCGTCGCATCCGCCACCTGACAGCAGTGCCCGTTGAGCAGGATTCGCCCGCCGATGCTGTCGACGAACGCATCGACCTTCAGGACGAACTGCGCAAGCTCGCCCCACGCGAACGAGCGTGCGTTGTGTTGAGGTATTACGAGGATTTGAAAGTCGACGACATTGCGCGTGAACTCAATTTGAGCTCCGGCACCGTCAAGCGCTACCTCAGTGATGCGCTCGCCAGGCTTGCCGTTTCGCTCACCGACGACGACCAGAAGTCAGGAGGCTCGGATGCCCACTGAGTCTGAACGCCGGAGCGAATCTGAACTTCGGGCCGCCCTGCATGGCAGAAACGATGCACCGGCTCCCTCCATTGACGCGAATGAGGTCATCCGTCGCGCTCGCCGCAGACGGAGCCCCCGCCAGATAGCGGTTGGTTCCGTCACCGCCCTTGCGGTAGCCGCCATCGTGGTCGTCGGTGTGAACGCTGGCCAACTGTTTCCGCGCATTGTGGGCGCGGCGTCCGATTCGGCTTCTGCCCCGGAGTCGGCAACGTCCGGCGGAACCTTGGGCGGTCCCGCAGACCTGTCTGGCGGCAAGAACACTGGGCAGTCGCTCAACAAGTGCGGTTCAGAAACACCCGACATTCCCGCAAACTTAGTCGGGCTGGCGGTGGACGTGAGCTTTCCGGCGAGTGTTCCAGCGAATGGCCAGACAGTCCAGGGCACGGTAACTCTCATCAACACCGGCACCGAACGGGTGACCGGCGTCACGAGGGTGATGCCAACAGTGACAGTCTCCCAGGGAGGGCTGACCGTATGGCACAGCCGTATCGTCGGCATGAGTTCCGGGGCCCTGGTGCACCTCGGCCCCGGTCAGTCGAAGCAGTTCCGGGTCGGTATTCAGCTTGTAACGTGCAGTCCTGACGATGATGGCGGCGGCGGCGGATTCAGTATGGACCTGCCTGAACTGGCGCCGGGGACTTATCAGGTCAGCGCAGTGGTCAGTCTTGTGTTGGACGGCCGAGACAACGAGCAACTCATTTCGGGGCCAGCCACTGAAATCGTTCTCCGCTAACAGCTCGCGTCGCCGCAGTTCTGCTGTGAAAACTTCGTCTGTCGTGCCTGCTCCACTACCGTTGAGTCAAACGGAAGGAATCCCCATGGCAAAGCAGTCCATTTTCGGGCGGATCGCCCAGTTGGCGAAAGCGAACATCAACGCGATGTTGGATGCGGCAGAAGATCCAGCAATGATGCTGGACCAGATGGTGCGCGACTACACAAACAGCATTGCTGAAGCGGAGAGCGCCATCGCGGAGACGATCGGTAACCTGCGCCTGCTTGAGCAGGATCACGCTGAGGATGTTGCTAACGCGCAGGACTGGGGCAACAAGGCTCTGGCCGCCAGCCGAAAGGGCGACGAGTTGCGCAGCTCCGGGAACTCTGGCGACGCGGACAAGTTCGACAATTTGGCGAAGGTGGCCCTCGGCCGTCAGCTTGCTGCCGAGAAGGAAGCCACCACCGCTGAGCCCACCATTGCGAGCCAGACTGAGGTCGTTGACAAGTTGAAGAATGGCCTCGACGGGATGCGCGGCAAGCTCAATGAGCTTTCGTCGAAGCGCGATGAGTTGGTCGCCCGAGCGAAGACTGCCGACGCCCAGAAGCAGGTGATGGATGCAATGAAGAGTATCGACATCCTTGACCCGACCAGTGAGATTAACCGTTTCGAGCAGAAGATCCGCCGAGAAGAGGCAAAGGTTCTCGGCCAGCAGGAGCTTGCTGCATCGAGCCTCGACGCCCAATTTGAGCAGCTTGCCGACACGGACAAGGCCATCGAGATCGATGCCCGGCTTGCCGCGCTGAAGTCCGGTGGAGACCCGCAGAAGGCGATGACCGCAGGCCAGTAGCGAGCGTAAGACAGCGAAAGAAGCTAAGAATGACAAACTGGGCGATGCCGGTCCGTTTTCTCCTTGTGCCCCAGTGGCAGGGGTCCGGGTCGTCTCGCGCGCTCCAGTTGCGTGACGGCGCTGAGGCGATTCGCGGCGACCTTCCTGCGTCAAGGACGACGGTGGTCGAGGTTCCACTGGGTGCTGGCGAGGACTTGGGCAGCGGCATCCGTCGACTCACGTCGGTGCAGTTGGTGCGGGACCGCACACTGGAGGCTCTCACCGCGGCCGCAGCGGATGACGAGCCCTCCACGGTCATCGCGATTGGTGGCGATTGTGGGATCGACCTTGCCACCATCGGCAACGCCTACGCTCTCGCCGATAGTGACGTGGCTGTCGTCTGGTTGGATGCGCATCCGGACCTCAATACGCCGGACTCGTCGCCGTCTGGGGCGTTCCACGGGATGGTGTTGCGCACTCTTCTCGGAGACGGGCACTCCAGTCTTCTTCCCGAACGGGCGGTTGACCCGGGCCGCATAGTGCTTGCTGGGATTCGAGCCCTGGATGACGCCGAGGCAGGGTTCGTCGATCAGGCCAAAATTCGTATGATCCCGCCGTCCGGGCTTACCCCGGACTCTCTGGTGGAGGCGATCGCCGCGACGGGTGCCAGTCAGGTGTACCTTCACATCGATTTGGATGTGATTGACCCTGCAGAATTTGCTTCCCTCGGCTTTTCGGAGCCGTTTGGGGTATCCGTGGCAGCACTCATCGAGACCATTCGGGCCGTAGTCAAAGGCTTTCCGCTGGCGGGTGCGGGCATCACAGAGTTCGCACCATCATCTGCGGAGACCGCCGCGGATGACCTCCCCACCATCCTGCGCATCATCGGGGCACTCACGCGCTGAGCCAACACCCTGCCCGGGGATTGCCTGTCCGGGGATCGAGCAATCACGCGCCGTAGGCTTGGCAACATGAGTGACCAACGAATCACCACCGAGCGCGACGGCGCAGTCCTTCTCATCGGGTTCAATCGGGTCGACAAGCGCAACGCTGCCGACATGCAGCTTCTGCAGGAACTCTCGCTCGCCTATGGCGAGCTTGACCGCGACCCTGGGTTGCGTGCTGGCCTGGTGTTCGCACACGGTGACCATTTCACTGGCGGCCTTGACCTCGCTGACGTCGCCCCACGCATCGGCCAGAATGGCCTCGACATCGTGCCGGACGGCGGAATCAACCCATGGGCGATGGACGGGACTGCTGTGCGCAAACCCGTGGTGATTGCGGTGCAGGGCGTGTGCCTCACTCTCGGGATCGAATTGATCCTCGCCAGCGATTTCGCCGTTGCTGCTGATTCTGCGGTGTTCGCACAGATTGAGGTTGGCCGCGGCATCCTCCCATTCGGTGGCGCGACCATTCGCTTTCCGCGGGCGGTCGGCTGGGGCAATGCGATGCGCTGGATTCTCACCGGCGACAGCTTCGATGCCGCGGAGGCTTTGCGCATTGGGCTCGTGCAGGAGGTGGTTTCTCACGGGAAGCAGTTCGACCGTGCCAGAGAGCTTGCCCATCGGGTTGCCGCCCAGGCCCCGCTCGCAGTCCAGGCAACATTGGCAAACGCGCGACTGGCGATTCGTGACGGCGATGCCGCCGCCGAAGCCGCCCTGCAACCGGATTTGGTCGCACTTGCCAACACTGAGGACGCAAAAATCGGCATGCAGGCGTTCCTCAGCCGTCAGTTGGCCAATTTCGTCGGCCGCTGACTATTTGCGGTTCAGTCTGTATCTGTCGTCACACTTTCATCCAGCAGTCGCGCGTAGCGTTGGCGGATGACAAACTACGACCTCATTGTGATCGGCGCGGGTGTGGCCGGTGAGAATGCCGCGGACCGTGCTGTGCAGGGCGGACTTTCCGCTGTCATCATCGAGAGCGAACTTGTCGGCGGTGAGTGCTCATATTGGGCGTGCATGCCTTCCAAGGCGCTCTTGCGCAGCGGTGCCGCGATTCGGGCAGCACGAAACGTTGGCGGGGCAAAGCAAGCTGTAACCGGCGAACTCGATGTCGCCGCCGTGCTGGCACGCCGCGACTCGTTCACCAGCAATTGGAAGGATGACGGCCAGGTAAGTGGCTGAAGTCCGCAAACATCGACCTCATCCGCGGGCAC
>JBDSZO010000260.1:0-5295 GCA_039925105.1 Terrimesophilobacter sp.
CACACGCCCTTTCGAGCAAAGCATTTTGAGTGCTCCGCGTCTGCCATTCCGCCACACCGGCGCACAGTAGCCAGCCACAAGATTACCGTAAGCTTTGTTCCGTGACTGACAGCGAAGCAACCGAGACCCCCCGCCGCCGTGTCGTCGTCGCCGAGGACGAGTCGCTCATCCGCCTCGACATTGTCGAAACTTTGCGGGACAACGGCTTTGATGTTGTTGGTGAGGCTGGCGACGGTGAGAGAGCGGTCGAGCTGGCAACCGAGTTGCGGCCCGATTTGGTCATCATGGACGTGAAGATGCCAAAGCTTGATGGGATCTCCGCAGCCGAGCAACTCAGCAAGAACCACATTGCCCCAGTGGTGCTCTTGACGGCGTTCAGCCAGAAGGAACTTGTCGAACGTGCGACCGAGGCTGGGGCACTCGCGTACGTGGTGAAACCGTTCACCCCGAATGATTTGCTTCCGGCGATCGAGATCGCCCTTGCCCGCCATGCCCAAATCGTGACGCTCGAATCTGAAGTGACTGATCTGGTTGAGCGTTTCGAAACGCGCAAGATTGTGGACCGCGCGAAGGGATTGCTCAACGAAAAGATGGGTCTGAGCGAGCCGGAGGCGTTTCGCTGGATCCAGAAGGCATCCATGGACCGGCGCCTCACTATGCACGACGTCGCGGTCGCTATCATCGATCAGCTCTCAGCGAAGAAGGGCTGACTCGCCGGGACTCGTCCCGTTTAGGCGTCTCGCAGCAGGTTTGTCATCCGCACTGTGGATAGCCGGTTGCCGTCGTCGTCGGTGAGAACGATTTCGTGCACCGTGAGGGTGCGGCCAAGACTGATGGCGGTGCAGGTCCCGGTCACCCAACCACTGGTGACCGAGCGTGAGTGGCTTGCACTGATCTCTATGCCGACCGCGTAGCGCCCTGGACCGGCGTGGAGGTGCGCCGAGGCCGATCCAAGGGACTCGGCAAGCACGAGATGAGCGCCACCGTGCAGGATCCCGTACGGCTGCGTGTTGCCCTCGACAGGCATCCGCGCGACCGAATGTTCCGGGGACGCTTCGAGGAACTCGATGCCCATCTTTTGGCCAAGGGCCCCTGCAGGGGCTGCGGGATCGACGGTCGTATCCGGAATCTTCATGTGCGTTAAAAATCCTTGAGTTTCGTGTCAGCAGGCACAGCTAGGCTGGCAGTCGTGTCGGACAAACAGAAGCCTACCCTCATGGTCATTGACGGCCATTCGCTGGCGTTCCGGGCGTTCTACGCCCTACCCGTCGACAGTTTCGTGAATCGTGAAGGCCAGCACACGAACGCCATTCACGGGTTCATTTCGATGCTGATTTCGTTACTACAAAAGGAGAAGCCCACCCATCTGGCCGTCGCGTTCGACATCTCCCGCTACTCCTTTCGTACCCGTGAGTACCCGGAATACAAAGGCACTCGCGGGGAGACTCCTCCAGAGTTCATTGGCCAAATTCCGCTCCTCGAAGAAGCGCTAAAAGCCATGGGCATCCCGACCATGACGAAGGAAGACTTCGAGGCCGACGACATCCTCGCCACCCTCGCCACCCAGGGTGCTGGCCAGGGTTTTCACGTCTATGTGGTGTCTGGTGATCGTGACGCCATCCAGTTGGTCAACGACGACGTGACCCTGCTGTATCCCAACGCGAGGGGGGTGTCAGAGCTCAAACGCTACGACCGGGATGCTGTCGTGGAGCGTTACGGAATCGAGCCGGAACAGTACCCGGATGTTGCAGCCCTCGTCGGTGAGACCAGCGACAACCTGATTGGCGTCGACAAAGTGGGAGAGAAGACCGCCGTCAAGTGGATACTGCAGTACGGCGGGTTGGACGAGATTCTTGCCAACGCAGACGAGATCAAGGGTGTCGTCGGCGAAAAGTTGCGAGAGCAAAAAGACAACGCGATCCGAAACCGCAAACTGAACCGACTCGTGACCGACGTTGAACTTCCATACGGCCCGGCAGACCTGGAGCGAAAGCCCATGGATCCGGCGGCCATTCGCGACGTGTTCGACAAACTGCAGTTCAAGACCCTGCTCGAGCGAGTACTGAAAATCGCTGCTGCAGAGGGTGGAACTGAGGTCGAGGCCGCAGCCCAAACCGCGTCGGCGACCGCCGAGCCACCCGTTCGCACGATGGTGGATGAAGAGTTGGCAAAGTGGCTCAAATCGGCAAGTGGCTCTGGCAAGACGCCGCTGGGCGTTGTCGTCGAAACAGTGAACGGCGAGCTTGCCGGGCTGGGAATTGCCACCCCAAAGGACACCGCGTTCGTCCCCTGGGGCGCGCATCGCCCTGACTACGCGGCGCTCGAGGAGTGGTTGTCCGGCAACGCACCCAAATACTTCCACGACTCGAAACACGCGACGAAGGCCCTTGCCAAGGTCGGGATTGCGCTGGGTGGAATCGCGTTCGACACCACGCTGGCGGCCTGGCTGCTCAAGCCGTCCGGAAAGTTTGAAAGTTTGGCCGGACAGGTCTACTCGCACCTGGGTGAAACCGTCGTCGAACCGGACCAAAACCAGTTGGTGCCGGAAGAAGAGGGGATCAGCCCGGCGACGCAGGCTTGGTACGTGCTTCGCCTGGCTGATGATCTTGCCGGCAGACTCGACACCGGTTCTCGAAAGGTTCTTGACGAGATCGAACTCCCCATCGTGCCCGTCCTGGCTCGCATGGAGATGGATGGCGTGGCGGTGGATGCCGGAGCGCTGGAGAAACTCCGTAAGCGGCTGACCGAGCGCGCGATGGAGATCGCAACCAATGCGTTCGCGATTGTCGGACGCGAAGTGAACCTCGGCTCGCCAAAACAACTGCAAACGTTGATGTTCGATGAACTTGGGTTGCCAAAAACCCGTGCCACCAAGACCGGGTACTCGACGGATGCCGCCGCGCTGGCGGATCTCCAGGACCAACTCCCGGAACCGCATCCGTTCCTCGACCTTCTTCTGCAGCATCGCGACGCCACAAAGCTCAAGCAAATGATTGAGACCCTGGAGCGGGAGATCGGCGACGACGGCCGCATCCACACCACCTACGATCAGACCGGCACCAGCACCGGTCGTATTTCTTCGAATGACCCGAATCTGCAGAACATCCCGATCAAAGCTGAGGAGGGGCGGGAGATCCGTGCAACTTTCGAGGCGGGCAAGGGGTACCAGACCCTGCTCACCGCCGACTACTCCCAGATCGAGATGCGCATCATGGCCGACCTGTCCGGTGACGCCGGACTGATTGAGGCGTTCAACGCGGGGGAGGACTTGCACCGATTTGTCGGCGCCCGCATCTTTGGCGTTGAGCCGGTCGACGTGACGCCCATCATGCGCACCAAGGTGAAGGCCATGTCGTACGGACTCGCCTACGGGTTAAGCGCATACGGTCTCTCGAAGCAGCTGCGCATCGAGGTCTCAGAAGCCAAGCAACTCATGGTCGACTATTTCGAACGTTTCGGTGCCGTGCGCGAGTACCTCCGAAACGTGGTCGCCAAGGCCAAGGTGGACGGTTACACGGAGACAATTTTTGGCAGGCGCCGTCCGTTCGGTGACTTGAACTCCTCAAACCGCGTCCTCAGGGAGAATGCGGAGCGGGCGGCCCTCAATGCGCCCATCCAGGGATCAGCGGCGGACATCATGAAAATCGCGATGCTCGGAGTTGCGTCGGACATTCGTGAGCAGTCGCTGGAGTCACGAATGCTCCTGCAGGTGCACGACGAACTGGTATTCGAAGTCGCCAAGGGCGAGTTGGACGCCCTGACGTCGATTGTGCGGGAGCGAATGGGTAGCGCGGCCGATTTGAAGGTGCCACTCGACGTGCAGATCGGCAGCGGGCCGAACTGGGATGCCGCAGCACATTAGCCACTTTCGCGACCACCGTTCGCGAGCCTAAGCTCGGCGTATGACTGTTGAAAATTCGGCCCACGAAGCCGCCCGTACCCCAACCCCCATCGATGCGATCGCCGAGGAGTGGGTCACCACACTCGCCGACCTCATCCCCGACGTCGCCATCTGGATTGGCATCCCTGGCCGTTACGAGGAATATGGCGACCAGTCGCCCGCCGGCCATGAACACCTGGTGGCCGAGACGAAAAAGGTTCTCGGCAAGCTCGACAAGGTGCAGCCCGCCGACGATGTCGATTGGGTGACCAAGACGGATATGACCAACGACTTGACCCTCGATCTTGAGGATCACGAAGCCGGACTGTGGAAACGCGACCTCAACGTTATTGCCTCCCCGGCACAGCAGATGCGCGACGTTCTCGACCTGATGGCCCACGATACCGTCGAGGACTGGACAACTATCGCCGCAAAACTGTCCAACCTGCCTGAGGCGATGGACGGCTACATCCAAACACTGCGACTCGGGATTTCTGACGGCTCCGTTCCCGCCCGTCGCCAGGTCAACGAGGTGCTTGAGCAAGCGAAAAAGCATGCGGGCAAGGACGGGTTCTTCTTTTCGTTCACCGAGGCGGCAACCGCCGCAGACGGCGTGCAGCTTCCCGATTCGCTCAAGTCGGACCTCCACAAAGGGGCAGAAGCCTCCGCGGCCGCCTACCAGGCGCTTGCCGACTTCTTCGTCAACGAGCTCGGACCGGCAGCGAGCGAGACCGACGGCGTTGGGCGTGAGCTCTACGCACTCCAGTCCCGCCGTTTCCTTGGCGCAAAGATTGACCTTGATGAGACCTACGAGTGGGGCATCGAAGAACTCGCCCGCATGGTCGAGGAGCAGACCCGTATCGCCGGCGAGATCGAGCCGGGGGCAAACGTCGAGGAGGCCATCGCCATCCTGGAGGCGGACCCGAGCCGTAAACTGCACGGCACCGACGCTCTGCAGAAGTGGATGCAGAACCTGAGCGACACCGCCGTCGAAGAACTGTCGAAGTCGCATTTCGACATCCCAGATCAGGTGAAAAAGCTGGAGTGCATGATTGCGCCGACCCAGGAGGGCGGCATCTACTACACGAGCCCGAGCGACGACTTCTCTCGCGCCGGTCGCATGTGGTGGTCTGTTCCGGAGGGCGTCACCGAGTTCGACACCTGGCGCGAGACGACAACGGTGTACCACGAGGGCGTGCCAGGCCACCACCTGCAGCTGGGCCAGGCGGTGTACAACCGCGCGAAGTTGAACACCTGGCGTCGCCAGCTTGCCGGCACGAGCGGTCATGCTGAGGGCTGGGCACTCTATGCGGAGCGCCTCATGCAGGACCTTGGCTATCTTGACGACCCGGGCGACCGTCTCGGAATGCTCGACGGCCAGCGGATGCGTGCCGCGCGCGTCGTACTCGACATCG
>JBDSZO010000261.1:0-5577 GCA_039925105.1 Terrimesophilobacter sp.
CAAATCGCCGAGGCAAAAATGGCTGACCTCAATGCGAACGACATTGCGGCGGCAGAGAAGATCATCGCGGGCACTGCCCGTTCGATGGGGATCACGGTGGAGGCGTAATCATGGCAACCAAATCAAAGGCATATCGCGCCGCCGCCGAAAAGATTGAGGCAGGCAAGTTCTATTCCGCAACCGAGGCTGTTGGCCTCGCCCGGGAGACAGGTTCAGCGAAGTTCGACTCCACCATTGAGGTGGCGTTGAAGCTCGGCGTTGACCCACGCAAGGCAGACCAGATGGTTCGTGGAACCGTCATCCTCCCGCACGGTACCGGCAAGACGGCCCGCGTCATCGTGTTCGCGACTGGCCCTGCCGCCGAGGCAGCCCTGGCTGCCGGTGCGGATGAGGTCGGTGGCTCCGAACTGATCGAGAAGGTTGCTGGCGGTTACACCAACTTCGATGCAGCAGTCTCCACCCCGGAACTGATGGGCCAGGTTGGTCGATTGGGTAAGGTTCTTGGTCCGCGTGGGCTCATGCCAAACCCGAAGACCGGCACCGTGACGCCGGACCCGGCAAAGGCCGTGTCTGATATCAAGGGCGGAAAGATTGAGTTCCGGGTCGACAAGCACTCGAATGTGCATTTCATTGTCGGCAAGGCATCCTTCACGAAGGAGCAGCTTGCCGAAAACGCGACGGCTGCTCTCGACGAGATTTCGCGCGCCAAGCCGGCCTCCTCGAAGGGTCGCTACGTTCTGAAGGGCACGGTGTCGACCACGTTCGGCCCCGGCATCCCGCTCGACGTCGCCGCAATCTAATTCGTTCATCGCGGGGGCCCTGCCACAAGGTGGGGCCTTTCGCCGTTTAACGTGGAGTGGTTATGACTTTTCGGGGCTTGTCGGATTCGTCCGCCCCAACCTTCGAGATCCGACTCGCGAGTCTGGCGGATGCCGAAGAGCTGCACGCGGTCGCTGCTGAAACTTTCCCGATGGCGTGCCCTCCCGGAAGCACTGTGGAAAATGTTGCAGCGTTCATTGCGGAAAACCTGTCTGAACGCGTATTTCAGCACCAACTTGTAGACCCGGCCAGAACCATCCTGCTTGTCGAAAGTGACGGGCGTGCGATCGGCTATTCGATGCTGGATGCAATGGAACCGAGCGACCCGGATGTTGCGGCAGCCGTCACTGGCCGCCCCACCGTCGAGCTGAGCAAGTTCTATGTGCTCGCCTCGGGGCATGGGCGAGGTATTGCCATGGCGTTGATGGCGGACACACTTGAGCAGGCCGCGTGGCGCGGTGCAGCCAGCGTGTGGTTGGGCGTCAACGAGAAGAATGCCCGCGCCAACCGGTTCTACGACAAGTGCGGGTTTGAGACTGTCGGTATGAAAAGGTTCCAGCTCGGCGACAACTGGGAGAATGACTTCGTCATGGAGCGTACGCTCAGCCAGGCTCTCTGACCTGCAACACGATCTTTCCCCGGGTGTGGCCTTCGCTGAGCAGACGATGCGCGTCCGCGGCATCCTCGAGGGGGAACTCCCGGTCGATGTGTACCGTGACCGCCCCGGCATCGATGAGTTCTACGATCTCGGTGAGCTCCGCGGTGGCCGACAGCGCCTTGATATCGGTTGCGCGCATTCCCGCCGCCGCCGCCTCATCACGGAAGGTCGGCCAGCTCCCTGTTGGCACATTGATGAGTAATCCGTCTGACCGCAGTACAGAAAGCGATCGCGTCCCCGTGTTGTCGTGCACGTTTCCGATCAGGTCGACGACAAGGTCGATGTTGTCCGTGACCTCCTCGAAACGTGTCGAGCGGTAGTCAATGACTTCGTGAGCGCCAAGCTCCTTGAGCCAATCTGTGTTGCTTTCCGATGCTGTCGCGACAACGTGTGCACCGGCGAGCCTTGCGAACTGCACGGCGAAATGACCGACCCCTCCGGCGCCAGCATGGATGAGTACGCGCTGGCCGGGTTGAACCTTGCCCACCGTGACAATGCACCCCCATGCGGTGAGTGCAGCGCACGGTATGGCACCAGATTCGGTCAAGGTCAGGCTGACTGGTGCGCGGGCGATGGAAACTGCGGGGACCGTCACGTACTCCGCGTAGCCACCGCCAACGCGGGGCACCGAAACCATTCCGTACACGGCGTCACCCGGTTGAAACGGGTGAGCGTCGAACGCCGACTTCTCGACAACTCCTGCGAAGTCAACACCGAGAATTGCCGGATATGCCTTGATGAGCGCTGCGGCTCCAGCGCCAGCACGCGTTTTCAGGTCGATCGGGTTCACGCCTGCCGCACTGACCCGGACAAGCACTTCCCCGATCGCTGAGGGAGGGGAATCAACGACGGACGGGACGAGCACGTCCGGGCCACCGGGCCCCGTCATGACGACCGCTCTCATCGTGCGCCCTTCAAGAGTTCGAGGAGTCGGTCCGCGAGCCCGACCAACTGGTGGATCTCGTTGTCATCCCTGTCGACCCAGCGGCACTGCGGCTCGGCACTGACCGGAACGAAATCGACGTGTTGCTCCCACACAACAAGGGTGCGCTCCGCACCCAACACATACTGCTGCCACCACACCTGGCGCAGATAGCTGCGCGGGATGTTTTGCCAGACTTTCGTTGTTGTCTTGATCTCGGCAAGCTCAACCACGCCACCCTTTACGCGGATGCCGTCCGGGGTCGCCAGGTGCTGGGGATTGTGTTCGGCGTGAAACAGGTCGAGGCTCGGTTCGATCCCGTAGACGGCGCGTACCCAGCGCGCGATCTCAGGTTCGCGCGCAAGACCGTGATCGGTGTAGGCGTTGCCGGTGAACGAGCTGCCGTGAAGTTTGTCCTGGTACACAGCGCTCAGGGATCGGATGCTGGAAAGCCGTGCAACGTCTGTTGCCGTGACACCGCGACTGCGCGCCTTCAACCAGGCGACACGGTCGGTGGAACTGGCAAGGATGCGGCTGCGATGATCAGTTCGCGGCTCATCCCACAGTGCGAGAGTCGGTTGGGTTGCCATCACCAACCCATTCTGCCCCGTTCTGGTTCTCTCGTGTCCCAGCGCGGAGTGTCAGAATGACCGAAACGGACCAAAGATAGAGGACACGGATGAAAATCGCAGTCACCGGCGCAAGCGGAACCTTGGGCCGCACGGCCGTGCAGTATCTCCGCGATGCGGGTCATGACGTTATCGGATTCGATATGCAGGGCGAGCGTGGCCCCGAATTCACGCGCGTGGATCTCACCGACTATGGGCAGACGGTTGATGCCCTGTTCGGCGTCAACGATCGTCATGCCGGCCTCGACGCGGTGGTGCACCTTGCGGCCTCGCCGGCGCCCGGTCTGCTCTCCGACTCACAAACCTTCCACAACAACATGGCGGCAACGTTCAACGTTTTCCAGGGCGCCCGCCGTGCGGGAATCAAGACCATTGTCTACGCGTCAAGCGAGACAGTGCTCGGGCTCCCTTTCGACGCCCCACCGCCCTACGTGCCGGTCGATGAGGAGTATCCGACGAGACCCGAGAGCATCTACTCCCTGACGAAGCACCTCGAGGAGGAGCTCGCCGCGAAGCTGGTTCGCTGGGACTCAGAGCTCAGCATCACCGCGCTGCGGTTCTCCAACGTCATGCTGCCGTCCGACTACGCGGCATTTGCCGCATTCGACGCCGACCCGAGGCTGCGCAGTTGGAACCTGTGGGGTTACATTGATGCCCGCGACGGATCTCAGGCGATCGCGCGTGCGCTTCAGGCAAGTCGGCCAGGGTTCGATGCCTTCATCATCGCGGCCGCCGACACGGTGATGACGCGATCCAGCGCGAGCCTGATGGCCGAGGTGTTCCCCAGCGTTGAGCTCACACGCGAGCTTGGCGAACATGAAACGTTGCTCGGGATCGACAAAGCCCGCCGCGTTCTTGGATACGAGCCGCAACACTCCTGGCGCGACCACGTCTAAGCCCGTGCAGCCGGTTGGCAGGGTTCAATCCATTCGCAGACTGTCCCCGTCGGTGGTGCATCCTCTCCTTAGGGGAGAACAGGTGGCACACTTGCACTACCCGCGCAAGTGAAGGAACCCGATATGAGTTTTGTGGCACCCGGACGAACGTTTCGGCTGTCCACCCGGCCCACCAGTTCCAGAGGGTTTGTCCGTGGCGCCGTGCTTGTTCGTGCCACCGTGCTCGTCCGGGGTTTTGGCGCGCTTGCGGCCAGCGTGGCGCTCGCGGTCGGCGGACTGGTTTTTGCGGGCCCGGCCGTTGCCGCTGACCAGCCAAAGGTCCCCCAGCAGGTTGCCGATTATTTTGCTGATGGGCTCATCCCGCGGCTGATCGACCTCTACGGCGCTGGAGACGGGGTGAACAAGGGAATCGATTTCGACGCGACAACATCCGTTGGGCCAATCTCGCGGGTGTTGGAGTGGACGCCGGACTTCCTTGCCGGAAAACCCACTAAATCGCCCACCCGACTTACCAACACCTGGGTCGCGCCGGTGAGTATTCGCGAAGCGGTCATTGGTTTGGCAACGGTGTGGATCAATCCAGCCAACGATCTTCCTGAGCTCGCCGCCTTCGATCCCACAGGGCTCGCCGTTCGTCTCGCTGCCGCGCCACCAGCATCGCTGCTGGTCCACGATGCGGATCGTGGAACCTGGTTTGCCATTGACGGCGACGTACTGACTCCGCTGGTGTTGCCGGATTCTGCGCCGCTGACGGCGACAACGCCACAGGCATACCAGGCGACCATCACCCCGGTTGCCACTGTCGAACCGACATCGGCGCCATCTGGGATTGTTGTTGCAAGTATTGTCCTCGGCATCGTGGTGATTGCGTTGGCCATATTCGTGCTCTTTCCCTTGCGTCGGGGCACCACGTCGAAGGATGCCCCCACAGCGGATACCGATTTGCAGGAGGACAGTCCCACAACGTAGTCTTGTCGAAGCCAAAGACCGCTGGTTGTGGTGTGCCCGTAAGGGAACGCCTCGAAGGTTCGCGAATAGCGACAGCCCGCGCAGGTGTGTGAAGTTGATATCCGTCCCGGATTTCCCAGCTCCGTGCGCATGCGCCGGAGCTTTTGTTTTGCGCACATTCTCTCCAGCGGTCACCAACCATAAGGAGTGCCATGGCGAACAAGGAAGCATCGGTCGCCGAGCTCACGGAATTGTTCCGCAGCTCGAACGCCGCCCTGCTCACCGAGTATCGCGGACTCACTGTTGCTCAGCTCAAGCAGCTGCGCGTTTCGATCAGTGAGCACGCAACGTACGCCGTGGTGAAGAACACGCTGACCAAGATCGCTGCAAACGAGGCGGGCATCAGTTCATTTGACGATGAACTTGTTGGCCCATCCGCGATCGCCTTCGTTCACGGTGACACTGTCGCCGTGGCGAAAGCACTGCGTGACTTTGCCAAGGCAAACCCTCTGCTTGTGATCAAGAGCGGTTACTTTGACGGTAACGCTGTGACTGCAGCCGAGGTTTTGAAGCTCGCCGATCTCGAAAGTCGGGAGGTGCTGCTGGCCAAGCTTGCTGGCGCCTTCAAGCAGTCGCTGTTCGGTGCTGCATACCTGTTCAACGCACCGCTGTCGAAGGCCGTTCGTACCCTCGACGCTTTGCGCG
>JBDSZO010000262.1:0-4880 GCA_039925105.1 Terrimesophilobacter sp.
CTCCTGCGAATGGGCTGCCTGTTGTCGAGCAGCCCCGCGGCGACCTTGAGGCGGCAGACAGCTGGTTCCTTGGCGAGCAGGGGCCGCAGGATATTTACCCTGACACTTCGCAACTTGACGCCTCCCACATCGATCCCGCAAGCGTGCGTTTCATGGTGAAACAGGTGGAGGGCGCCGATGTTGTGAGTGTGTGGGTGGCGAAAAATCACGCAGGAGAGCTGTGCCTCATCGCCAATATTGGCAGCGACGGTATGACCGCATCAAGTTGTGCCACACGCGAAGATTTCGCGAGAGATGGCCTAGCTTTCGGAGCGAACAACATTCTCGTGTCCTGGGATGGCAACGGAGTGACGGTCGGGCAGACGAAAGGCTAGTTGCTCCGCGAGCTCCCGCATCGCGGTCCCGTCGGCATTCAGGAAGCTGGTGGGCTCGAGTCTCAACACGCGTGTGATCACTTTTAAAGCAGGTGGAATATGCTCACGTGTGTGGGATCGGATGAGATTGCGCGGCTTCGACGCCTTGCGTTCGGATCGGGGTCCGGCGTGCAGGAGCGGACCGACGCGATGGCCGCGTTGCGTGCAATGAGCGACCGCACCGCTGCCGAGAGCGCTGGGATGGGCGAGCCGGAGTCAGAGTTTTACGCGCACACTGGCGCCCAACCGGTGGAGACGGATCATCTCGTTTCAGCGATCGGCAACGAATCGCGTGACGGAAGCATTGAGACGGTCGTCGATGAGGATGCCGAGAAATCCATCTGGCAGCGGAGAATTTGGTTTGGCTGGTTGGTTCCGGTGACCGTTGGTGCCCTTTTGCTCGGAGTTGTGGGTGGGCTGGGCGCAGCCGGTCAGTTCGATCCTTCCGACGCGAAGGCGGTTCCGACGGCGTCTCCAACAGTTAGCGCGGTGACGGGGCGGAGCTGGGGGCTGAACATTCCGGATTCGGGAGGCGGCCATATCGATGCGGCGAATGCCGTCTTTGATGTGCCAGCAAAAGGATACGAGGCGTATCCGATCACTTCGTTGCTGAGTGATATGGGTGTCGATCAAAGTCAGGTGCGCCTCGCGGTCGTCGACAACGGGCACAAACTGTGGGTTGTCAAACAGGGCACGATTGGATTCTGCCTCGCCAGCTACGACGTGCGTACTTCCGACGGTATGTATGAGTGCGCGACAATCGAAAAGTTCAAGCGATCCGGTGTCGCCATGATCGGGACCGAGTTCGCGGCATGGTGGGACGGTAAAAGCTTCGTGATTTCCGGCTAACCGCCCTGTCGAACGGCTATGCACTCAGTTTCTGAGGATCGCCAGCAGGCGCAGGATCTCCAGGTAGAGCCAAACAACCGTGACCATGATCCCGAACGCCGCGGTCCAGCCGTAGATGCGCGGCGCACCACGCTGCACGCCGGTCTTGATCATGTCGAAGTCGAGCACGAGCGAGTATGCCGCCATCAGGATGACCAGGATGCCGAGGATCAGGCCGAGCGGAATTCCGAAAATTTCCGCACTTCTCATCCCGAACGGCTGGTTGTTCACACCCGTCATCATCAGTACGACGTTGATCACCGAGAACACAAGGTAGCCGACCATCGCGACCAGGAACACCTTGGTGGCTTTCTTCGAAGCGCGCACCTTGCCGCTGGCGAACAACGCAAGCGTGACGCCGATCACCACAAACGTTCCGAGCACGGCCTGGAAGGCGATTCCCGGGTACAGCATTTCGAAGAAGTTCGTGACACCGCCAACGAACACGCCCTCGACCGCCGCATAGATCAGGATGAGTGCTGGTGAAGGCTTCTTCTTGAAAATGTTGACCATCGCCAACACGAAGCCAACGATCATCGCGGGCAGGAACAGGGCCGGCATGAACCAACCGACAGCCGCACCGACCAGGAGCACTGCGAAGCCGGAAACGATCTTGACGATCGTGTCCTCGTAGCTCATCCGGTCGGTTTCGGCCGGAGTTGCGGACGGCTGCGAGTAGAGCTCGGTGAGTTCCTGCGCGCTCAGCTCGCGCGTTGGCGTGCGCACGAGTTGTGCCGCCTTGGTTGCGCTCGCCGAAAAGGCCGGAGAGTTGCTGAATGCTGGGTTAGACGAAGCCATGATGTCCTTCTGCTATCGCGGCCCCACGCGCGGAAAGTGTTTGGGTGGTGGGGTCGTGCGCTTCGCACTAACCTATCGTGAATTGCTATGCGAATGCCGTGAAATACCCGCAAGTGCACGCGCAATCCAGGCTGAACCGGCAAGAGCCACGGCAGCAATCGAAAGCACAAGTCCTCCCCAGCCATACTGGGCGAACTCCTGGGCGAGAACGTAGGCGACCATCGCCGGAATCACGAGAACGAGGTAGCTCAGCAGCGGTCGCTGCCGCAGAAACAGCCACGCGCCAAGTGGTGCGGTAAGAAACACGATGGCCGCAGCCCCGTTGAGCAGCAGCATCGCCGTCAACGCACCAACAGTTGCGGCCAACACCCGCCGCCAGCCGATTCCAGGCAGAATGCACCAACCGACAACAAGCACGAAGACACCGGTGGGGAGTGCAAGCAACGAATAGGCGGATGTCAGTTGCACGATGGCCGCACCAGCAAACACCAGGAAGAGACCTGACACCAGGCGCATCCGGTACGTTCCCCAGCGCAGCGGGAGTCGAGACGTTGGCTCAGACCAGCTGGCCTCAGGCATTCGTTGTTGCCATCTGAACCAGCGCAAAGATGATGACAACCAGTCCGGTGACGGCCATAGCAATCGCAATCCAGAACGTTGCCGAAAACCTGCCTGAGCGCGACAGACCAGCAGACTCACCGGTTACCGGATCGGAGACGGGCCGAATGGCTGCCGGAACATGGTTGTTATCGGGCGTGTCGGGTGCGGCGACGGCTTGCCCGCAGTAAACGCAAAACTTCCACTCGGGTGCGACCGCCCTGCCGCACCTCGCGCACCGTTCCATATTCAGCAGATTAGCAACACCGCATCGCGTAGCGTTAAGAGGTGAAATCGCCTTCGGCACCGAACGTGATCGCCCATCGCGGTGCGAGTGGGTATCGGCCGGAGCATTCCCGGTCCGCATACCAGTTAGCCATTGACCTCGGAGCGGACGCCGTAGAACCAGACATTGTCTCCACCCGTGACGACGTGCTCGTCATCCGCCACGAAAACGAGATCTCCGGCACCACGGATATTGCGACACATGCGGAATTCTTTGACCGACGCACAACCAAGACAATCGACGGTGATCGTCTCACCGGATGGTTCACGGAAGACTTCACCTGGGACGAATTGCAGACACTGCGGGTGCGCGAACGGCTGCCAAAGATTCGGAGCACCGTGTACGACGGCACGGAGCGAATGCTGCGTCTGCGCGATCTGATTGACCTCCTCGACGCGCGCGGGGATGTCGGAATGGTTGCGGAGATCAAGCACCCCACCTACTTTGCGTCGATCGGCATCCCCCTGGATGAACTGTTTGCTGCGGAGATTAGCGCGGCCGGGTGGGCACAGGATCCGCGCCTCACCGTGGAATGCTTCGAGACGAAAGTGCTTGGCCAGGTCCGGTCACGAGGGATTGACGCGAAGTCGGTGTTCCTGATCGAGTCGTCCGGTGCACCAGCGGATCAGGTTGCCGAGTTCGGTGCATCCGCCCGAGAGTTCGCCGACTATCTCACCGACGACGGTTTGGGGCAGCTGGCGGCATCCGATGCCGGAAACAGCATCGATGGCATCAGCGTCGACAAACGATTGCTGCTTCAACTCGATAGCGCACAGCATGCAACCGGCATCACGGACGTTGTCGACCGTGCGCATGCGGCCGGTCTTGACGTTTTCTGTTGGACCTTACGCACGGAGAACCGCTTCCTCGCCAAGAACTTTCGTCTCCCCGGTGGAGCAGCGCAGTATGGCGACTGGATGAGCGAGTTCCAGCTGATCATGCGAAGCGGTGTCGATGCCGTGTTTGCCGACCAGCCGGATCTCGCAATCGAAGCGCGTTCTGTGCTCTGACCGGTCGCACGGCGGGCGGGCGACGCCGAGGGGGCCGGGCCGGTCCAGGGGTCAGTCGCCACGCCTAGACTTGGCGAGCCATGAGTTTTGTCCCCGAATCGCCGGATGCCCTGATCCCCACCATCCCGAACGCCGCCGAGCAGGGGAATGCTGGCCCGAATCCGGATGTCGAATCCCGCCTGCTCGAGGGCCTCAACCCCCGGCAGCGTGAAGCTGTCCTGTTCCGCGGCGAGGCGCTACTCATTGTGGCGGGGGCAGGCTCGGGAAAAACGAGCGTCCTAACCCGACGAATCGCACACTTGCTCGAATCCCGCGATGCCTGGCCGAGCCAGATTCTTGCGATCACGTTCACCAACAAGGCCGCTGCAGAAATGCGGGAACGCGTTGAATCACTCATCGGTAACGCTGCGGAAGGTATGTGGATATCCACGTTCCACTCCGCCTGCGTGCGCATCCTGCGCCGCGAGGCAGAAACGTTTGGTTACACCAAAAGCTTCACCATTTACGATTCAGCCGATTCCCGGGCGCTCATCAAACGCATCATCAAAGACCTCGATGCAGACACCTACGGGTTTACGGTGAGCAAGGTCGCCGGGCGCATCTCGAAGGCGAAGAACGAGCTTCAGGATGTCGACACTTACGCCCGTGGCGCGAACTTCGCCGACCCTGCCGAAGCGTTATTCGTCGAGATGTTCCGTCGATACACGTCAGAGCTCACCCGCGCGAACGCGTTCGACTTTGACGACCTAATCGCCCAAACCGTGTACCTGTTTCGGGCGTTCCCCCGAACGGCAGCTTTGTATCAGAGACGTTTCCGCCACATCCTTGTCGACGAATATCAGGACACCAACCACGCCCAGTACTCTCTTGTCCGCGAATTGACCCGTG